>NZ_JBEXDT010000007.1:0-135383 GCF_040605905.1 Nonomuraea sp. NPDC005501
GCGCCGTGGCCCCCGCCGCACGTCAGGCGTGCGCATGCTCCTCGTCGCCCTCTTCGTCATCGGGCGCCTCCGACGGCTCGACGCCCAGCATGGCCTCGCGCGGCTCGATCTCGTCGATGTGGTCCACGAGCTGGAGCACGTGGTCGGGCTCGATGAGCCACTGCAACGCCGAGGCGCCGGTCTCGTCGGAGGAGACCAGCTCGGCCTGCTCGGCCCGCTCCTCGTCGGACAGGTCGGCGTCGGGATGCCTGATCTCGGCAAGCGCGGCGGCCTGCAATGCGTTGACGTCGAGCACCTCGACGGTCAGCTCGACCGTCAGGCGCAGGAATTTCTCGTTATCGCTCATGGCGACGATGCTAGGGCAGCTTCCACTCGACCGGGGTCGCGCCTTGCTGGATGAGCAGCTCATTGGCCCGGCTGAACGGCCGCGACCCGAAGAAGCCGTTGCGCGCCGACAGCGGCGAGGGGTGGGCGGACTCGATGCGCGGCACCCCGCCGAGCATGGGCGCGAGGTTGCGGGCGTCGCGGCCCCACAGGATGGCGACGAGCGGCTTGTCGCGGGCCACGAGCGCGCGGATGGCCTGCTCGGTGACCTCCTCCCAGCCCTTGCCGCGGTGGGAGGCGGGCTTGCCCGGCATCACGGTGAGCACCCTGTTGAGCAGCAGCACGCCCTGGTCCGCCCACGGGGTCAGGTCGCCGTTGGCGGGGCGCGGGAGCCCGAGGTCGGACTCCATCTCCTTGTAGATGTTGAGGAGACTGCCGGGGATGGGCCGCACGTCGGCGGCGACGGAGAAGGACAGCCCGATGGGGTGCCCGGGCGTGGGGTAGGGGTCCTGCCCGACGATCAGCACCTTGACCTCGTCGAAGGGCTGGCTGAAGGCGCGCAGTACGTGGGCCCCGGCGGGGAGGTACTGCCTGCCTTCGGCGATCTCGTTGCGCAGGAACTCGCCCATGTGGGCGATCCGCTCGGAAACGGGCTCCAGTGCCTGGGCCCATCCGGCTTCGACGACTTCGTTCAGGGGACGACCGGCCATGGCCGATCAGCCTATCGAGGTGCGGGACGGCCCCGTGCCCGATTCGGGTGTTCCGGCCGTACCGGAATGATCACAGAGCGGCGCCCGCCCCCGGCGTGGGGGAGCGGGCGCCCGGTGGCGGCTACTTGACGGAGCCGGCCATCATGCCCTGGACGAAGTACCGCTGGAAGGAGAAGAACAGCACCAGCGGGATGATCAGCGAGAGGAACGCGCCCGAGGAGAGGATGTCCACGTTCGACCCGAACTGCCGCATCTGCGACTGGAGTGCCTTGGTCATCGGCTGGCTTTCGGTGTTGGCGAAGACCAGCGCGATGAGCATGTCGTTCCACACCCACAGGAACTGGAAGATGCCCAGCGAGGCGATCGCCGGCTTGCCCAGCGGGAACACCACCGAGACGAAGATCTTCCACTCCGGCGCGCCGTCCATCCGCGCGGCCTCCAGCAGCGAGGCCGGGATGCCGACGAAGAAGTTGCGCAGCAGGAAGATGGCGAACGGCAGGCCGAACGCCGTGTGGAACAGGACCACGCCGGGGATCGTGCCGAAGATCCCCATGCCGCCGTACATGGCGGCGACCGGGATCAGCGCGATCTGGATCGGCACGATGAGCAGGCCCACCACGACGAGGAACAGCGTGTCGCGGCCCTTGAACTCCATCCACGCGAAGGCGTAGGCGGCCATGGCGGCGATGCCGATCACGAGGATCGTGGTCGGCACCGTGATCGCCACGGTGTTCCAGAACGAGGTGGTGAAGCCGCTGGCCAGCAGGCTGCTGTAGCTCTTGAAGGTCAGCTCGGCGGGCTTGGTGAAGATCGTCCACCAGCCCTCGGCGTTGTTGACGTCCACCGTGCGCAGCGAGACGACGAACAGGCCGAGCGTGGGTACCAGCCAGAACAGGCCGAGCAGCACCATGATGACCTGCACCGCGCCGCTGCCGAGGCGGTCGACGATGCGGCTGGCGAGGCCCCTGCGGGGAGCGCCGGCCTCCAGTCCGGCGGGAGCGGCCGTGGCTGTCGCGGTCGTCATGCGTTCTCCCTCTTGAACCTGCGGACATTCATGATCATGAACGGCAGGACCAGAATGAGCAGGAAGATCGCCAGCGCGCTGCCGAGCCCCTGGTTGTTGCCGCCGCCGAAGGCCACCCGCCACATCTCCAGTGCGACCACGTTCGCCTGTGGCTGTACCGAGGACGGCGCGATGATGAAGACGAGGTCGAAGACCTTCAGGGTATTGATGATCATGGTGACGAAGACGACGAGCAGCACCGGCGAGAGCAGCGGCACCGTGATCCGGCGGAACACCTGCCACTCCGTCGCCCCGTCGATGCGGGCCGCCTCCAGCGCGTCACGCGGGATGGCCGCCAGGCCCGCCGCGATCAGCACCATCGCGAACCCGGCCCACACCCAGACGAACGCGCCGATGATCGCCGGCGTGATGAGCGTCGGGCCGAGCCAGGTCAGGCCGTTGTAGGCGGCCTTGAAGTTGTCCTGTGGCAGCCGTACGACGTAGGAGCCGGCGGGCAGGCCGTCGAAGCGGAACGAGCCGTCCTCGGCCGTCGTGGCGGTTCCGGCCACCTGGCCGTCCTTGACCGCCTCCACGGTCATGCCGGGCAGGCCCTTCTCGCCCGAGTCCACCTGGTTGGGGGCACCGCCCCCTCCTGGGGTGAAGTCGAACCACACGGTGCCGGTCAGGCCGCTGCCACCCGTGGGCGCCTTGGCGGCCAGGGCGTTCTCCGGCATGACCGCCGGCTTGACGCCCACGATCGGGATCAGCACCGGCTGTCCCGCCTGAACGGGCTGCGTGGTGACGACCGCGCCGTCCTTCGTGGCCACCGGCGACTCGCCGCCCTCGCGGGCCCGCGCCTCCGGGTAGCCCTGCGAGGAGGAGAACGTGTCGTGCACGGTGGTGAGGATGGCGTTGGCCACGCCCTTGCCCGGGTCCTCGTCGTACACGAGGCGGAAGATCACGCCGGCGGCCATCAGCGAGACGGCCATCGGCATGAACACGATCAGCTTGAACGCCGTCGACCATCTGATCCGCTCGGTGAGCACCGCGAAGATCAGGCCCAGGGTGGTGACGACGATCGGCGCCACGACGACCCAGATCAGGTTGTTCCTGATCGTCGTGAGCATCCCCTGGTCGCTGAAGATGGTGGCGTAGTTCCCCAGGCCCACGAACCCCGTGCCCGAGGCGTCGAAGAGGCTGCGGAACAGCGAGTAGACGATGGGATAGACCACCCAGACGCCCAGCAGCACCGCTGCCGGGAGAAGGAAGGCGATGGCGACCGCCGGCGAGGGGCCGAGGCGTAGTGAGGTGCGGGGGGTATCAGCCGGTCCGGGTGCGCTGCCGCGCGAGGACTTCTCCTCGCGCGGTGCTGCCGGGCCGTCCAACCGTTCGGTCACGGCCATACCTCTTTACTTCCAGGCCTTCTTGGCCTCAGCCTCGAGGGCGCTCTGCGCGCCCTTCACGTCGGTGGGCTTGCGCAGGAAGTCCTGAAGGATCTTCCACTCGCCCTTGCCGTCGGTGCCGCCGAAGGCGCTCGGCGCGAGGTCCGACATGTCGTAGCGGACGGTGTCGCCGGCCGAGACGATCGTCTGGCCGAGCTGCTTGGTCAGCGGGTCGGGGTAGTTGTCGGGGGAGACGTTCTTGTTCGGCGACAGGTAGCCGGGCAGCTTGGCCCAGATCTCGCCGCCCTCCTTGGAGGCGAGGAACTCGAGCAGCGCCATGGCGCCGGGGGAGTCCTTCATCGCGACCGCGACGTCGCCGCCGAGAATGACGGGGGCGGTGTCACCGACCTTCGGGAACGGGATGGCCTTGGCGTCCTCGCCCACCTTGGCCTTGGCCTGGACGACGGAGGTGGCCACGAAGTCGGCCTCGATCACCATGGCGGACTTCTTGGTGGCGAAGACCTTGTTGGCGCAGGTCGGGAAGTCCGTCTGCAGGGTGCCGGACGTTCCGTCGACCATGTACTCCTGCTTGCCGGCGATCTGCGCGATCTTCTCCAGCGCGGTGGCCACGCTCGGGTCGGTCCACGGGATCTCGTGCTTGGAGAGCTGGTCGTACTTCTCGGGGCCGGCCGTCGACAGGTAGACGTTCTCGAACAGGTCGGTCAGGGTCCAGGCCGACGCGCCGCAGAGGGAGAACGGCGCGGTGCCGGAGTCGGCGATCGTCTGAGCGGCCTTCATCAGCTCGTCCCAGGTGGTGGGCGGCTGGACGCCGGCGTCGTCGAACGCCTGCGTGCGGTACCACACCAGCGACTTGTGAGCCGCCTTGATCAGCACGCCGTACACCTTGCCGTCGGCGGAGCCCAGCTCCTTCCAGTACGGCGTGTAGTTGGCGTCGATCTCCTTGGAGACCGCGTCCGTCAGCGGCTTGAGCGCGCCCTGCTTGGCGTACTGCTGCACCAGGCCGGGCTGCGGCAGGATGGCCACGTCGGGCGGGCTGCCGCCCTGGATGCGCGGGCCGAGGTAGGCGCCGGTGTCCTCGCCGGTGGAGGCGTAGGTCACCTTGGCGCCGGTCTTGGCGGAGAAGGCCTTGAGCACCTGCTCGAAGTTCTTCTGCTCGTCACCGGTCCACTTGGCGGCGACCTCCAGCTTGACCCCTTCGAGGGTCTTCGCGCCGCCGGCGGCGCTCGCCGAACTCGACGCCGTGGGCTCCGACGCCGTCGGCGCGTTGCCGCAGGCGGCGACGGCTACGGCGAGCCCTGCCAGGATGACTGCTGCTCTGGCTTTTGCCATGACTTCCCTCACTGGGTTCTGATGATCTCTTCGAGTTCGGATCTCATGGAGTCCGCGACGTCGTCGGCGGACTCGTCGTAAGGAGGGCTGAGCGCTTTGGCGACCGAACTGGCGATCACCAGGCTCAGCTGGTTGTAGGTGGCGCTCGCCGGCCGGAGCTTGGCGGCGAGGATGCTCTCCTTGAGCACGGGCAGGTACGGGTAGCGCCTGATCAGCTCCGGATCGTCGTACAGCTCGGTCCACACCGGCGGGAAGGATCCCTCGGTGAGGACCCGGCGCTCGTTGTCCAGGCCCGTGAAGTAGCGGATGAACTCCTGTGCGGTCTGCTGGTGCTTGGACGAGGCGCTGACGGCCAGGTTGGTGCCGCCGAGCGTGCTGGAGCCCGGCCCGTCCAGACCAGGCAGGCGCGTGACGCCGACCTTGGAGCCGAGCTTCGCCCTGGCCGGCCCGTAGGCGTGCGGCCAGTTGCGGGCGAAGGCGAGCCGGCCGTCCTGGAAGGCCAGCCGCGTCTCCTCCTCCTTGTAGGTCAGTGACTCCTTGGGGATCCAGCCCTCGCGCAGCCCCCGCTGAAGGAACTTCAGCGTGGTGCTCGCCTTGGCCGGGTCCAGGGCCACCTTCGTGCCGTCCGGGCTGACGATCTGCCCGCCGGCCGACTGGAGGGCCTCGATGAAGTTGACGGTCAGCCCCTCATAGGCGAGGAACTGGCCGGCATAACCCTCTATGTCGAGCTTTTTTCTGACCTCTTGTGCGTGCTCGCGAAGCTCCGCCCAGGTTCTCGGCGGCTTCTTCACGAGGTCGGTGCGGTAGTAGAGCAGCCCCGCGTTGGTCGTGTACGGCACGGCCCAGAGCTTGTCCTTGTAGACCGCGGTCTCCACGGCCGTCGGCAGGAACCTGTCGAGCGGGAAGAGCCCGCGCTCCAGGGGGATGATCCAGCCGTTGTCCGCGAACTCCGCGGTCCACACAACATCCAGTCCGAGCACGTCGTACCGGCTGCTGCGGGCCTGGAGGTTGGCCACCATCTGCGCGCGCTGCTCGTCGGCGGCCTCGGGCAGTTCGAGGAGCGTCACCTTCTCGGCCGGGTGGGCCTCGTTCCAGCGATCCAGCAGGGGTTGCAGGTACGCCGTGGTGTCGCGTCCGGTGGCGAACGTGATGGGGCCTGTACCGCCGGTCCCGGTCTCGCCACCGCCCTCGTCGCCCGTCCCGGCACATCCGGCCGCCAGTAGGACGGCCAGGACAAGCGGAACAGAGCGAAGCACCCTGTTACCTCCACGTTTCTCGGGATTACATACGTGTTAGGTAGATGCATTCATGTTATGCACACAGGTAATGTGTCGGTCAACGGATGGCCTAGTAACGCTCACGTAACGCAAGGGAAGGGGGTGAGGCGTGCGGCCTCATCTGCTCGCCCTGCTGGCCAAGGAGCCGGCGCACGGATACGAGCTGAAGCAGGCTCTGGAGCAGACCTTCGGGTCCGCCTACCCCTCCCCCAACATCGGCCAGATATACGTGACGCTCGGCAGGCTGGAGAAGGACGGCCTGGTCAGGGCGGTGGACGTCGAGCAGTCCAACCGGCCGAACAAGAAGGTTTACTATCTGACAGCCAAGGGCCGCGAATCCCTCACCGCCTGGGTCGAGGAGCCCACCGAGGGTCCGCGGGTCCGCGACGAGTTCTTCATGAAGCTCGTCCTCGCCCCGCTCACCGGCATCGCCGACCGCATGGCGCTCATCAGTCGTCAGCGGCGGCACTATCTTTCCCTCATGGCGGATCTCAACGACCTGCTCTCGCGCACCGACCCCCGGGACCGGGTGGCCGGACTGCTCATCGAGGGCGCCATGCTGCACCTCCAGGCCGACCTCGACTGGCTGGAGCGCTGCCAGGAGGATCTGGCATGAGCCCCGTGCTGAAGTCGGTCAACCTGGTCAAGATCTACTCCGGTGGCGCGGTGCCGGTGCCGGCCGTGCGGGGCGTGGATCTGGAGGTCGAGCCGGGCGAGTTCGTCGCGATCATGGGGCCGTCCGGCTCCGGCAAGTCGACGCTCGTCCACATGCTCGGCGGCCTCGACACCCGTACCAGCGGCGAGATCTGGCTCGACGGCCGGCGGGTGGACACCCTCTCGGAGAGCGCCTGGGCGATGCTGCGCCGCAAGAAGGTCGGCTTCGTCTTCCAGTTCTTCAACCTCGTGGCCAACATGACCGTGGCCGACAACGTCGAGCTGCCCGCCCTGCTGGCCGGCGTCTCCCCCAAGGAGGCCCGCGAGCGCCGCGAGAGCCTGCTCGACGCGCTCAACCTCGGCGACCGGGCCGACGCCGCGCCCGCGCAGCTCTCCGGCGGGGAGCAGCAGCGGGTGGCGCTCGCCCGCGCGCTGGCCAACAAGCCCAGCGTGCTGCTGGCCGACGAGCCCACGGGCAACCTCGACAGCCGCAACACCCGTGACGTGCTCCGCCTGCTCGGCGAGGTCCACAAGCAGGGTCAGACCATCGTCATGGTCACCCACGACGCCCGCGTGGCGAGCCTGGCCGACCGCCTGGTGTCGCTGTTCGACGGGCAGATCGTCGACGACGGCCGCATCGCGCGCCGGCGCACCGGAACGGCCCGCGAGGTCATCGACCTGCGATGAGCACCGAGATGACCAGCGGGATGAGCAGCGAGACGGCCAGCGGGATGACCAGCGGGATGAGCAGCGGGATGAGCAGCGGGATGAGCACCGTGCGGGCCGGGAGCCGGTGGATCGCCGCCGACCTGCGGGCCAGGAAGGGCCAGGCGGCGCTGACCGTGCTCCTCGTGGCCGGCATCGTGGCGGCCCTCATCGCCGCCGTCACCCTGCTGGAGGACGGCACCAACCCGTGGCGCAGCCTGTTCGCCCAGACCAACGGCGCCCACGTGTGGCTCTACACCAAGGACAGCCCGCCGGACGGAATCGGGGCCATCGACGGCGTCACCCGCGTCGCCGGGCCGTACCGGTCGGCGCCCGTCACCGTCGCCGGCAACGGCAAGAAGGAGCCGGCGGCACTGCGCGCGCTGCCCTCGGCCGTCGCGCAGGTCGCCCATCCCGTCGTCACCGAGGGCCGGTGGCTCGACCAGTCGCAGGTCGACGGCGTCGTGGTCGAGCGGTCCTTCGCCACCGCGCTGCGCCTGAAGACCGGCTCGCCGCTCACGGTCATCGCGCTCAGCGGCGAGCGCCACACCCTGTACGTGCGCGGCATCGCCGACTCGGCCGAGCAGGGCTTCTACCCCGAATGGACCCCCGGCCTGGCCTGGGTGCTGCCGTCCATGCTGGACCGGATCGAGCCGATGCTGGGCCGCAGCGAGTGGGTGACCGGGCTGCGCCTGTCCGACCCGGAGGCCGCCCAGATCGTCTCGCAGCGCGTCGTCGTCATGCTGGAGGACCAGCTCCAGCGCGTCTACACCTGGCGCGAGGTGCGGGCGGCCATGGAGCTCGACAACCGGCTGCTCGGCACGCTGCTCGCGCTGTTCGGGGTGGTCGGCATGGTCGCCGCCGCGCTCGCCCTGGCCAACGCGGCCGGCGGCCGGGTGCTCGGCCAGCTCCGCGACCTGGCCACGCTCAAGTCGATGGGGTTCACCGGCGGCCAGGTGACGCTGCTGCTGCTGGCCGAGCACGGAGCGCTCGGCCTGCTGGGCATCGGGGTCGGCGCCCTGACCGGCTGGGCGGGCACCGTGGCCGCGCTGGGCACCACCTCCGTCGCGCCTGTGCCGGTGCTCACCATCGTCGGCTGCACCGCGCTCGGGGTGCTGGCCGCCGTCGGGCTGCCCGCCTGGCGCGGCGGACGCACCCCGCCCATCCCCGACGTCCCGGCGGCCCCGCCGCGCGGCCACCTGTCGCGCCTGGCCCGCCTGGCCCTGCTCGTACGGCTGCCGCCCGCCCTGATCCTCGGCACCCGCGACGCCTTCACCCGGCGGCTGCCCGCGTTCCTGACCGCGTTCGGGCTGGCCGTGCCGATGATGATGATCACGATCGGGCTGGGCGTCTGGTCCACCCTCGACAACTTCCTCAGCCATCCCGAGCAGGTCGGCCAGCACGCCTCCCTGTACGTGCGCCCCGGCAAGCTGGAGGCGGCCGAGGCGCAGCGCATCGCGGCCGGCGACCCCGGCGTGAGCGCCCTCTACCCGGGCACCGACGTCAACGCCCTGGCCCCCGGCGAGGCCCGCTCCGTGCGGGTGCGGGCCCTGGGCACCACCGCCGAGCCGTACCCGTTCCCGGTGGTCGAGGGCCGCACGTTCACCCAGCCGGGCGAGGCCGTGGCCGGGCAGGGGCTGCTCGACCTGCTGGGCGTCCGGATCGGCGACCGCGTGCGGCTGACCGTGGGCGGCTCGCCGCTCATCGTGCGCATCGTGGGCCGCGCCCTGGAGCCGGACCTCGACGGCGAGGTGCTGTCCGTGGGGATCGACACCCTGGCGGCCAAGGACTCGGTGCCGCCGGAGTACTACGCGCTGGCGCTGCGTCCCGGCGCCGACCCGGCCGAGGTGCGGGCCAGGCTGCTGGCCGAGTCGGGGGAGAGCCTGGACGTGCAGCGGGTGGTCAACCCGGCCGACCGGCTGTCGGTCATCCGGGTGGTGATCGTGGCTCTGATCGCCGTCCTGGCGCTGATCGGCCTGGCCAACCTGCTCACAGCCAGCGCGCTCGGCCTGCGCGACCACGCCTTCGACCTGGCCGTGCTCAAGGCCATGGGGCTGACGCCACGGCAGGTGATGGCCACGCTCGTCACCGGCACGGGCCTGCTCGTCGTGGTGGGCGTGGCGGTCGGCGCGGCGGCCGGGATGTCGGTGGTGACGGGCCTGATCGATCTGCAGGGGCACACGAGCGGGGTGGGGGCCGGCATCGGCCGCTCGCCGTCGCCGCTGACGATGACGCTGGCCGTGCTCATGGCCGTGGGGGCGTCGCTCGCGGTGGCGCTCATCCCGGCCAGGCGGGCCGCACGCGCGCAGGTGCCGGTCGCCACACGGTGACCGGCACCTGTCCCCTCCTCGCGTCCCTGAGCGCCGCTGGCGGCCTTTCAGGGCGAAACGGGTAGGTCAGCCCTTCAGAGCGAACCAGTAGAAACCGTGACCCGGCAGGGTCAGGGTGTACGACGACTCGCCGATCAGCGGGAACGACACCCCGCCCCGCGCCTCGACCGGCGTCTTCCCGGCGAAGCGGCGCAGGTCCAGCTCCACCGGCTGCGGGAACTTCGACAGGTTGTTCACGCACAGCATCACGTCGTCGCCCTCCTCACGCACGAACGTCAGGACGCACGTGTTGGAGGACCACATCTCGGTGTACGCGCCGGTGCCGAACACGGGGTGCTCGCGCCGGATCTCCAGCATGCGCTGCGTGAAGTGGAGCAGCGAGCCGGGGTTGCGCAGCTGCGCCTCGACGTTGACCGCCTGGTAGCCGTAGATCGGGTCCATGACGGCCGGCAGGTAGAGGCGCCCGGGGTCGGCCGAGGAGAACCCGGCGTTGCGGTCGGGACTCCACTGCATCGGCGTGCGGACCGCGTCACGGTCCTCCAGCCAGATGTTGTCGCCCATGCCGATCTCGTCCCCGTAGTACATGACGGGCGAGCCGGGCAGGCTCAGCAGCAGCGCCGTGAACAGCTCGATGCGGTCGCGGTCGTTGTCGAGCAGCGGCGCGAGCCGGCGGCGGATGCCGAGGTAGGCCCGCATGCGCGGGTCCTTGGCGTACTCCGCGTGCATGTAGTCACGCTCCTCCTCCGACACCGTCTCGAGCGTCAGCTCGTCGTGGTTGCGGAGGAAGATGCCCCACTGCGCCTTGTCCGGCAGCTTCGGCGTGCGCGACATGATCTCGGAGATCGGCTCGCGCGTCTCCTTCTTGACCGACATGTAGATGCGCGGCATCAGCGGGAAGTGGAAGGCCATGTGGCACTCGTCGCCGCCCGTGGTGGGGTCGCCGAAGTACTCGACGACGTCCTCGGGCCAGCCGTTGGCCTCGGCCAGCAGCACCCGGTCGGGGTAGAGGCGGTCCACCTCGGCGCGGATCTTCTTCAGGTACGCGTGCGTCTCCGGCAGGCCGGAGCACGCGGTGCCCTCCCGCTCGAACAGGTACGGCACGGCGTCCAGGCGGAAGCCGTCGATGCCGAGGTCAAGCCAGAACCTCAGGACCTCGATCATGGCTTCCTGCACGGCCGGGTTGTCGTAGTTGAGGTCCGGCTGGTGGTGGAAGAAGCGGTGCCAGTAGTACTGCTTGCGCACGGGGTCGTAGGTCCAGTTGGACTCCTCGGCCCCGATGAAGATGATCGGCGCGTCCGGGTAGCCGGTCGGCTCGTCGGCCCAGACGTAGAAGTCGCCGTAGGGGCCTTCGGGGTCGTGCCGGGATGCCTGGAACCACGGATGCCGATCGCTCGTGTGGTTCATCACGAGGTCGGTGATGATGCGCAGGCCACGCTCGTGGGCCGACTCGATGAGCTGGACGAAGTCCCCGAGATCCCCGAAGTCGGGCAGGATCTTCATGTAGTCGGAGATGTCGTACCCGCCGTCACGCAGCGGTGACTCGTACAGCGGCAACAGCCACAGGCAGTCGACGCCGAGCCATTCGAGATATTCCAGCTTCTCGATGAGACCGCGAAGGTCTCCGGTGCCGTCGCCGTTGGAGTCCTTGAACCCCCGGACGAGAACCTCGTAGAACACCGCCCGCTTGTACCAGGAGGGATCCTCCGAGACGAAGGTCTCGGAAACTGGCTCCGGCGATGGGGATGCGTTGATCATGTGTCGCTCACAGAAGGAGATGTGGGCAGGACGGAGTCACCGGTTCCCCGGCGTTGTTATCTGGTGACCGCGCCGCCTGAGGTCGTCATCCCTGCGAACCTCATGCCCTTGACGGGACCGGATTTGTGATCCGGTGCCCGCTTGATGCGGCGCTTACGGGCCGAACACTACCAGCCCGAGGGCTTTCCGGAACCCCGGTTGTGCCGTGATCTCGTCGTACCCAGGAGATCCATATGTAATCGTCCTGTTACCGTGAGTTCATCTAGAAGGGCGGGGCGAGCTCGCCGAGATCGTTCTCGAAGTCGTTCAACCACAGGCCGAGCAGCACCAGCCCGCGCACCCAGAACCTGTCGTTCCAGCCGCCGAAGCGCGTGAGCGCGTCCGGGCCGCCCCACACGACCTCGTGCATCTGCTCCGACAACAGGGCCGGAACCCGCTCGGCGACCGTCTGCAGCATGCCGTGCGCGTACGCGCGCGCGGGCGCGGCGGTGGAGCGCAGCGGAACCCGCCGCAGCGGCTGCTTGACCACGTTCGTGGACGGCAGCGCGGCCACGCGCGGGTCGGCCGCGTGCAGCAGCTCGCGGTAGAAGCGGCCCTTGTCCTTGCGGGCCACGCCGACCGACAGCGCCGCGTCGAAGAAGTCCGGGTGGACGAACGGGGCCGCGAACGACGCCTCCGGCCCCACCAGGTTGACCGCGGAACGCGCGATGCCCCGCACGGTCCGCGTGTGCAGCACCGACAGGGGCAGCTCCGCCCGGTGCCCGTGGAACATCGAGGTGGCCGCGGCGAACTGCTCCCCGACCGCCTCCTCGATCCACTCGCGCGCCCCCGGCGACAGGAACGGCTGCGACGGCTCGCCCAGGCTCAGCGACCGCAGCACCGCCGCCGACCGCTCGGCCTGCGACGTGGCCTCCAGCGCGGCGCCGCTGACCATGAAGTTCTTCAGCAGCGGGCCGCCCGCCAGGCCGTCGACCAGCACCCGGCCGGCTCCGTGGACCTCCTTGGCGAACGGCGCGTACCAGGCGTGGTGCGGCGTCAGGTACTCCAGCCGGCGCGCCACCTCACGGGCGTCGCCCGGGTACGCGGCGGCGTCCTGCGTGATCACCCGGTGCGGGACGCGCAGCTCCCGCGTGATGGCCCGCGCGAACGCGATGTCGGTGTCGGTGCCGTCGTCGGGGCTCGTCGTCCACGACTCCACGTCGGCGCCCCGGGCCACGGCCACCGCGCACAGCAGCCGCGAGTCGTAGCCGCCGCTGACCGGCACGAGCAGCCTGCGCCCCTCGTAGTCCTTGTAGACCTCGTGCAGGATCTCCAGCAGCTCGCCGGCGCTGATCCACGTCTCGTACGGCTCGCCGCGCAGCCAGCGCGGCAGCCGCCGCTCGGTGGCCAGCCGGTCCTGGTCGTGGACCAGCGCGCCCGAGCCCGGCAGCCGCCTGACCCCGGCGAACGGCGTCGCCTCGCCCAGGGGGAACGTCACCTGGAGGATCGACGCCCACGCCGCCCAGTCGATCTCCACCGGCACCAGCGCCAGCAGCGGCTGGATCAGCGACGAGAAGTAGACGGCCTCGCCCAGCCGCACGTAGTAGACGTCGACCAGGCCCAGCGCGCCGGCGTGCAGGGTGACCCGCTCGCCCTCGCCGATCAGCCCCGGCGTCTCGTACGTCTCCGCCACCGTCATCCAGCCGCCCTCCAGCGAGCCGGACGGCCTGCGCTCGCCCCAGGCGAACGCGAACGAGCCCTCCGCCCGGTGGTACGGCGGCAGCGGGGCCGAGCTGAACAGCGCGGCGCCGGGCGTCTGCAGGGCGGGGCGCACCCGTGGCCCGGCGCCCGTGAGCTTGCCCAGCACGACGGGGTCGATCCGGCCGAGAGCGCCGCAGACGTAGGGCCGCACGTTGAACTGCACCGGATCTCATCCCTTCGAGACGCTTCCGCAGAAGAGTATCCTTTGCCGGGCTGGCGAACGGAGGTCTGGTGAGCACGGAGCTGGAGAGCACGAGGCGCGCGCTGCGTGACGCGATCGCGCAGGCGGAGCACGCGGCCGAGCTGGCCCGGCTGCTCGACGCCGCCCAGGCGCGCCTGGCCGAGGCCGAGCGGAGCACCGAGGAGGCCAAGGCGCTCGCCGAGCGGCTGGCCGAGGCCGAGGAGCTGCTGGAGGACGAGCGCGCCGCCGCCGAGAAGCTCCGCAAGGACCTGGCCGAGCAGCGCTACCAGGCCGAGGTCGCCAACTGGAAGCTGTCCTCCATCAAGGTCGCCCGCTGGAACCGCCTCGGTGACGCCATCCGGAGCGGCAAGAGCAACCCCGTGCTGCTGGCCAAGGGACTCAAGGGCGCCGCCAAGCCGGTCAAGCGGCCCAGCGCGCCCAAGCGCCGGCCCGTCGCCGTCCAGCGGGCCAAGGACGAGCGGCCGGGCGCCGCCTATCAGGCCACCACCTCCACGCGGACGCTCGGCGGCCACTCCTTCAAGCTCAAGCCGTACCGGATCCCCACCGGCCCCAACACGCGGCCCCACCTCACGGCGGCGGTCGTCGCCGACCCGCACGCCGAGGCGCTGCTGCGCTACGAGTGGCGGCAGACGACCGGCTTCACCCCGCGCGACTTCGCCAGGGTCCTGCCGCAGGAGGTCCCGCACCTGCTCGTCGTGGAGTCCGTCAGGAGCGGGCCGTGGGCCGAGGAGATCACCGGTGAGCCCGGCGACGGGCTGCGCGCGCTGCTCGCCTGGTGCGCCGAGCGGGGCATCCGCACGGTGTTCTGGCACACGGGCGGCGACGTGGCCCCCTACCGCGCCGCGGCCGGACTGTTCGAGCACCGCTTCAGCACCGACCCCGCCACCGGGTGGCCGCGCCTGTCCTTCGGCGTCCAGCCGCGCGTGCACAACCCCGTCCCGCTCTCCGGCGGGCGCATCGACCGGGTGCTCACCCTGGACCAGCTCCTTCCGGGCCACCTCACCTACCCCGACGTGCTCACCTCCTACCGCTGGCCCGCGGCCGTCGACTGCCCGCCCGGCACCCCGCCGTGGCGGCTCGCGGAGCTCGCCGCCTGCGGCACGCCGATCGGCGACGAGCCCGACTCGCGGCGCGCGCACGCCGCCCTGCGCCGCGCCTACGACGGCGGCACGATGACCGAGCGGATCGACGACCTGCTGGAGGCGATCGGCCTGCCCAGCGCCCGCGCGACGCTGGAGGTGTCGCTGCTGCTGCCGGTCCTCGACCGCTTCCTGCTGGAGCACGCGCTCGCCCAGGTCGCCCGGCAGTCGGTACGGCCCGCCCAGCTCATCGTGTTCGGGCCGCCCGAGGCCGAGCAGCGGGCCCGCGACGTCATGCCCGGCACCGAGGTGCTCTTCCGCCACCTCGACCCGTCGCTGTCCGCCGGGGCCATGCTCGGCCGCGGCCTCGACCTGTGCGAGGCCGACCTGGTGGGCGTCATGGACCCGCGCGACGTCTACGGCATCCACTACCTGGCCGACCTGCGCCGCGCCTTCCTGTTCAGCACCGCCGACATCGTCGGCAAGGCCGCCTACTACGCCCACCTGCGCAAGCCCCAGGCCACGCTGCTCAAGCGGCCCGAGGCCGAGTACTCCTACCTGCCGGAGGTGGCCGGGGCCACACTGCTGGCCCGCCGCAACACCCTGCGCCAGCTCGGCTTCGCCGACCTCACGGAAGGCTGGGACGACGTCCTCATGCGCCAGTGCCGGGCCGACGGGGTCAAGGTGTTCTCCGCCGACCGGTTCGGTTACGTCCGCGTGCGCGACGAGGACCGCTGGCTGCTGGGCGCGGCCCACCTGGTGGAGTACGGCTCCGCCGAGCCGCACGCGCTCATCTGAGCGGTGTCCTTCGGGGGTCGTAGGGTCGGTGGCATGACGCCCGAGCAGCGGGTCGCCGAGGTGCTGGGGGAGGCGCCGGCCCCCGAGGGGACGTGGGAGCGCGAGGCCGCCTACCTGTCGGCCGCCGCCCGGCGGCTCGGTGTGCCCGCCGCCGGGCTGGCCGCGCGGGTGCGGGCCGTCGCCGGGGTGGCCGCGGTGGAAGAGCGCCCGAACGGGTTCCTGCGGATCACCGTCGAGGTCCCCGGGGCGCTGGTCGAGACCGTGCGGCCGTTGTCCCTGCCCGACCCGTGGCCCGACTTCCCGCGTACCTGGGACAACCCCGGCTTCGCTGTGCGCTACGCCCACGCGCGGGCCGCGGCGGTGCGGCGCTGGGCACGTGACCTCGGCGTACCGGAGGAGGGGTTCCGGCCGGAGCTGCTGGACGGCCCGCGCGACCGGGCGGTGCTGCGGGTGCTCGCAGAGCTGCCGGGCCGGCTGGCCAGGCCCGCGCGGGGCGCGTCCTTCTGGGCGTCCTACGCGGTGCGGCTGGCGACGGCGTACCACGACGCGCACGAGCTGGCCCCGGCCGTTCCGGTGGGGGACGAGGCGCCGTCGCCGCTGCACACGGCCCGGGTGCGGCTGGCGCGGGCCGTGGAGGACGTCCTGCCGGGACCCGACCGCCTATGATCCAGAAAATATCCGGCCAAAAGGCGAAAAGTCGTAAAAATATCCCTTCTGAGGGTTGATCGCGTCTCGATACGTGGTCAACGGGTCCTGGTGGTTGGACTGTTCCGATAGCCTCGATCGGGTGAGTCGATTCGCCCATCCCGCAGGGGACCGGCACGCCGAGATGCTGCCGCACGAGCGCCCGCCGCTCCCGCCCGCCGACCTCAACCGGATCAACCCCGCGATCTGGCCCCGAACGTCGGGCCGGACCGATGGCGCGCTCACGATCGGTCACGTCGACGTCCGCGACCTCGCCCGCGAGCACGGCACGCCGCTGTTCGTCCTCGATGAGCACGACGTCCGCTCGCGCATGCGCGACTACGTCACCGCCTTCGCCGGCTCCGACGTCCACTACGCCGGCAAGGCGTTCCTCTGCAAGGAGATCGTCCGCTGGCTCGACGACGAGGGCCTCGGCCTCGACGTCGCCAGCGGCGGCGAGCTGGCCGTGGCGCTCAGCGTCGGCTTCCCGCCCGAGCGCATCACCATGCACGGCAACAACAAGTCCGTCGCCGAGCTGACCCGCGCCCTGGAGGTCGGCGTCGGCCGCATCGTGGTCGACTCCTTCGAGGAGATCGCCAGGCTCGGCCACCTCGCCGCCGAGCACGGCAAGCGGCCCAAGGTGATGATCCGCGTCACCACCGGCGTCGAGGCGCACACCCACGAGTTCATCGCCACGGCCCACGACGACCAGAAGTTCGGCCTGTCGCTCAGCGCCGGCGCCGCCGCCGAGGCCGTGCGCCGCATCCTCGCGCTGCCGTCCCTGGAGCTCGTCGGCCTCCACTCGCACATCGGCTCGCAGATCGTCGACACGGCCGGCTTCGAGGTGGCCGCCCGTCGCCTGGCCGGGCTGCTCGTGCAGATCAAGGACGAGCACGGCGTGGTCCTGCCCGAGCTCGACCTCGGCGGCGGCTACGGCATCGCGTACGTCGACGAGGACGAGGCCCCCGACGTCAAGGAGATCGCCGACGGCCTGCGCGAGATCGTCGCCAAGGAGTGCACGGGCGCCGGCCTGCCGGTGCCCCGCCTCACCGTGGAGCCCGGCCGCGCGATCGTCGGCCCCGGCGGCGTCACCCTCTACGAGGTCGGCACCGTCAAGGACGTCGAGGGCCTGCGCACGTACGTGAGCATCGACGGCGGCATGAGCGACAACATCCGCACCGCCCTGTACGGCGCCGACTACGCGGTCACGCTCGCCAGCCGGGACAGCACGGCCGAGCCCATGCTCAGCCGCGTCGTCGGCAAGCACTGCGAGAGCGGCGACATCATCGTCCGCGACTGCTTCCTGCCGTCCGACCTCGCCCCCGGCGACCTGCTGGCCGTCGGCGCGACCGGCGCCTACTGCCGCTCGCTGGCGAGCAACTACAACTACCTGCCCAGGCCCGCCGTGGTCGCCGTCGCCGACGGCGAGGCCCGCGTGATCGTGCGGGGCGAGACCGAGGACGACCTGTTGAGGGGGCAGCTGTGAAACCGCTGAAGGTCGCGTTGCTGGGCTGCGGCGTCGTCGGCTCGCAGGTCATCCGGCTCCTGCACGAGCAGGACGGCGACCTGACCGCCCGCGTCGGCGCCCCGCTGGAGCTGGCCGGGGTGGCCGTGCGCCGCCTGGGCCGCAAGCGCGACGTCGAGGTCGCCCCGGAGCTGCTCACCACCGACGCCGAGGCGCTCGTCACCCGCGACGACATCGACATCGTGGTCGAGGTCATCGGCGGCATCGAGCCGGCCCGCTCGCTCATCGTGGCGGCGCTGAGCCGGGGCAAGTCCGTCGTCACCGCCAACAAGGCGCTGCTCGCCGAGGACGGCGCCACCCTGCACGAGGCCGCCCGCGCCGGCAACGGCGACCTGTACTTCGAGGCCAGCGTCGCCGGGGCCATCCCGCTGCTGCGCCCGCTGCGCGAGTCGCTGGCCGGCGACCGGGTGCGGCGCGTGCTCGGCATCGTCAACGGCACGACCAACTACATCCTCGACAAGATGGACTCCACCGGCGCGTCCTTCACCGACGCCCTGGAGGAGGCCCAGACGCTCGGCTACGCCGAGGCCGACCCCACGGCCGACGTCGAGGGCTTCGACGCCGCCGCCAAGGCCGCCATCCTCGCCGGGCTCGCCTTCCACAGCCGGGTGACGGCCGCCGACGTCCACCGCGAGGGCATCACCGAGATCACCGCCACGGACGTGGCCTCGGCCAAGGCCATGGGGTACGTCATCAAGCTGCTGGCCATCTGCGCCCGCTCCGACGACGGCCGCTCCGTCGGCGTGCGGGTCCACCCGGCCATGATCCCGAGGTCCCACCCGCTGGCCGGGGTGCGTGAGGCGTACAACGCGGTGTTCGTGGAGGCCGAGTCGGCGGGACAGCTCATGTTCTACGGCAAGGGCGCGGGCGGCGCGCCGACGGCCTCGGCCGTGCTCGGCGACCTGGTCGCCGTGGCCCGCAACCGCCTGGCCGGCACCCGGGGCCCCGAGGAGTCCACGTACGCCTCGCTGAGCGTCCACCCGATGGGCGAGACGGTCACGCGCTGCCACGTGGCACTGGACGTCGCCGACAAGCCGGGCGTGCTGGCGCGCGTCGCGGAGCTGTTCTCGGCGCACGACGTCTCGATCCAGACCGTACGCCAGGAGGGCCACGGCGACGACGCCCAGCTTGTCATCGTCACCCACCGCGCCACGGACGCCGCGCTGACGGCGACCATGGAGGGGCTGCGCGACCTGGACATCGTCCGCGCGGTGGCCAGCGTGATGCGCGTGGAGGGCGACGAGTAGCCCGGTCGGTGGGCACGGGCTTCAGGCGGGCTGTGACAGCGGGGGAGCCGGGCTCCCCCACGATCATTCAGCGGTGGCTCAGTACGTTGACCACGCGGCCGTTGGGGTCGCGGACGAAGAACCGGCGGACGCCCCACTCCTCGTCCTGCAAGGGATGCACGATCTCCGCACCGCTCTTCCGCATGACCGCATAGGCCGCGTCCACATCGTCCACCTCGACGCTCAGGTCGGGGATGACCGGTGCGGTCCTGTCGCCGGTCATGAAGCTGATCTGCGCTGCCGGGCTGGACGGTGAGGCGAGCGTCGTGATCCAGCCGAGGTTCATGGCCTCCTCGAACCCCAGCAGCCCATAGAACTCCCGGCTCTCCCGCACAGCCTCCGACCGGATGTTGGGCACGACACGGTTAACGATCATCGACGACTCCAAGCGAGTATGAACATGTCTCCGGACTCCCTGTCCGCGGCCGCGGCGATCATGACTCGGCCGGCCCCGGCCACACCGAGGGACGGTCAGCGTTGTCGTTCCGCGGCATGCGGCCCATCGTCGCCCAGGGCCGCGTCCAGGTCTTGTACGGATGGGAACTCCGCGAGCCATCGCGTCGCGGTGAGGCCACCCAGGGCGCGGAAGTCCCGCGCCAGATGGGCCTGATCGGCGTAGCCGCACTCGACCGCGGTCTCGGCCAGGGACGGCCGGTACCGGGAGCGCAGCAGACGCCGGGCACGCTCGAACCGGATCACCCGGGCCGCAGCCTTCGGCGGCAGGCCGATCTCACGCTGGAACCGGCTGGTGAGGTGCCGGCGGCTCCAGCCCACCTCCCGGGCGAGCGCGCCGATGCGCAGCCTCCCGGCGGTCTCGGTCAGCCGCCGCCACGCCTGCGCCACCTCGGCCGGCGGCTCGCCGCGGCCGGCGTCGGCCAGCCCGGACAGCGTGGTGTCCAGCAGCCGGAACCGGTGCCGCCACGTCGGCGCGGCGGCCAGCCGTTCGGCCAGCTCATCGGCCCGATCGCCGAGCAGGTCCGGCAGGCCGACCACGTCACCGGCCAACTCGCCGGCCGGCACCCCCAGCAAGGCCCGTGCGCCTCGCCAGGGCACATCCAGTTGCAGGCCGTACTGCAGGCCATGGTGCGACATCACGACCGGACCGTCGTGCAACCCGCCGGCCACGGACACGAAGGACACTGGCCGACGTCCCACGAAGTCGAGCGTGCCGGACAGGCAGACGACGAGCGTCAGATGCGTGGACGGCAGCCCATGATGCAGCCCCGGCGCACCGGACCAGCGATACCCGGAGTAGCCGGACACCAGCCCGCGCAGTCGCGGCGCCGCCCGCCTGCGCACATACTCCGGCATGTGCCCAGACTAGGACAGCGCGGATCGCCGCCGCCCCGGCCCACGCTGGAGCCGGCCCGGAGGCTCGTCGGGCTCAGGCTTCCGGAGAGGTGAGACCGCGGACCCGGCGCACGGCCCGCCTCAGGACCGCGCGGTTGAGGACGGTGCGGTCGCGGGTCCGGGAGAGGGACACGGCCTTGCGGCGCCACTCCTCGGCCTTCTCACGCCAGCGCGCCGCGTCCCTGGCCGCCTTGCCGGCCTGCCTGCGCTGCTCCGCCAGCTCGGTGCGGAGCGCGTCCGTGCGCCTGCGCAGGAGGAGGATCTCCTTGTCACGCTCGGCCAGCCGGGCGACGTGCTCCGGGACGGGGCGCCTGCGGGGCGGGTAGACCTCCGGGCGCCGGGCGAAGCCCCACGACGCGCCGTCCAGCCACTCCACGCCGAACACCTCGTCCAGGACGTCGTCCAGATGCTCCCCGGGCCGGGCGACCAGGGCGGCGCGCGACAGGGCCGCCGTCCGCTCCAGGCGGGCGGTCACCACGCCGTCCCCGGTCTCCTCCAGCGCCAGGCACAGGGCGCCGCCGTCGGCCTCCTCCAGCCGCTGGACGAGACGCTCGACGGCGTCGGGGGCCGGCACCCAGCCGGGCGGCACGAGCAACCGGAACGGCGGCACGACCGGCGGCGGCTCCTGACCGGCACCCGCGGGAACACCGGCGCCTCCGGTGACGGCGACTCCCGCGCCGGCCGGACGGTCGTCGCTGTCCGGCTCTCCGGCGTCCGCGGGAGGGCCGGCCGGTGCGGGCCAGGCGGGGTGCGGGGCGAGGCGGACCCGCGGGTCGTGCGCGAACGTGGCCTGGATCAGACGCAGGTCCAGGTCGGGGTCGCGGAGCGGGGAGCGGCGGCCGGAGCCGAGGGACGTCCACGGGCCCTCGACGGTGACCCGGACGTCCGGCAGGCTCGCGCCCAGCAACGCGTCCACACTGGCCCGTACGTCCTCGTAGGCTCCGGCCGGGACGTACGCGTCCACGTACGGCACGAGCCACTGGCGGCCCGGATCCGTGCGCAGGTAGCGACGGTAGGGCACCCGGTCGGCGACGTACGGGTCGTTGTACCGCTTGAGGGCGGCGAAGTCCCGCATGGCCGTGGGCAGGCCGACGTGCCAGGCCCGCGCCTCGGCGTCCGGGACGAAGACCGCGCCCGCCTGGGTGAGCCGGTACCCCAGCTCGGTGTCCTCCGCCAGCACCAGCGAGGTGTCGAGCCCGCCGATCGAGCGCAGCAGCCAGGCCGGGTACGAGGCCGTCGCGCCCACGTGGATCCTCGTGGCCAGCGAGCTGGGCGCGGTGCGCAGCCCGTCGTGGTCCTCGATGATCCTCTCGGCCCAGTCGTGGCGCTCCGGCGAGAGCGGGAACAGCTCGCGCTCCGTGCCCGCCCGCAGGGCCGCGACGACGTCCTCGGGCCCGGGCAGCCGGTCGGCGGAGGTGAAGTCGATCCAGCCCAGCACCACCAGGTACGGGGCGAGGTGGTGCCAGCGGAGCTGGGCCTCGACGTGGGTCCGGTGGGGCACCATGTCCGCGTCGAGCACGAGGACGACCTCGCCGGCGGCGGCGTCGAGGCCCGCCTGGAGCGCCCAGGCGCGTCCCCAGCCACCGTACGGGCTGGAGATGAGCTTGGTGCCGTCCGGCACGACCTCGGGCAGGCGCAGCGGGACCGCGCTGCCGTCGTCCACCACGACCACGTCCATCAGCTCGGCCGGGTACGTCTGGGCCGAGAGCGCCGCGAGCGTGAGGTCGAGGGTCGCCTGGCGGTCGTGGGCGGGGATGACGACCGTCACGGTCAGCGTGGGGGTCCAGCCGCCGAGGGGCGGCGGGGTGAGCACGCCGAAGTCCTGCCGCCGGATCCGGGGGATGAGGGTCATGATGCGCTGCTCCGGTCGAGCTCCATGAGGGTCATGACGCGCTGCTCCGGTCGAGCTCCATGAGGACGCTGGGGCGGAATCCCCGCCACTGCTTCTTGTTGCGTTGCAGGAACGTGCCGATCGGCTCCTGCCAGGTGTGGTTGGCGGCGGGGCCGCGGCGCAGGACGTAGCCCAGGCCGTGGGTGCGGTAGATCTGCCCGCCCGCCGCCTGCAGCGCCTCCTGGAACTGCGTGTCAACCGAGCGGCGCAGCGGCCGGAACCCGCCCACCGCCTGGAACGCCGACCGCTCCACCAGGATCGTCCCGCCCGCCACGAAGCTGGTGATCTGCTCGGTGACCTGGCTGCGGTGCACGGTCACGTCGATCGAGGACAGGTAGACGAACTCCGGCACGGTCCCCACCACCTGCGCCCCCGAGTAGGAGTGGGCGAGCAGCAGGTCCGACAGGAAGTCCGGGCCGTACCAGTCGTCGTCGTCCATCTTGAGCAGGAACGAGCCGGACGCCCGGGAGGCGGCTTCGTTGAGCACCTCGCCGAAGATCTGCCGCCCGTCGGCCTCGTACACGGTGAGGGGGCCGTCGTGGGCGGCGATCGCCGCGGCCACGTCGGGGTGGCCGGCGGGCACACCGTGCAGGGCGAGGACGACCTCAAGCTGCGCGCCGCGCTGCCGGGCCGCCTGCCGCAGCGCGAAGCCGACCATGTCGGCGCGGCGGGTGGCGAGCAGGACGGACGTGAGGGGCGGCGCGGGCGCGGGCGCGCCGAGCTGCTCCCAGCGGGCGGCGACGCCGTGGGTGCGCAGGGCCCGGCGGCGCAGCCTGACGCTGTGCTCCTCGCGCCGCAGGTCGTCGGTGAGGTCGGGGCGGCCGGTCAGCAGCTCGACGAGGTCGTCGCCGAGCCCGCCCGCCCAGCGCGGCACCGACTCCGCGACCAGCGGGACACCGGCCGCGGCGAGCCCGGCCAGCACCCGCACGGCGGCGAGGGGGCCGCTGTGGGCGTGCCGCCAGTCCACCTCGACGCCGCGGATCTGCCGGAGGCGGGCCACGTCGGCGTCCGTGACGCCGCCCGACTCGGCGAACGTCGTCACCGTCCTGCCGTCGAGCACGACCGCCCAGCGGCCGTCGCGCTCCTCCAGCGACGCCATGCCGCGCGACGGGGTGGTGACGAAGCCCTGCGGGTTGACCAGCCGCTCGTCCACGGGCGGGATCATGGACGGCTCGGCGAGCACGTCGGGGTCGGCGAGCGGCAGCGCGGCCCCGCCGGGCCGGCCGAGCCGCTCCCAGGTGGCGGCGCGCGCCATGGGCCGCTCGATGGGCCGATCGTCGCCGGTCCAGCCGCCGGGGCCCTCCTCGGGCGGCGCCGCGGGCCCGGAGTCGGAGGTGCGCAGGACCATGTCGCCGCCCGGCGCCCCGACGCGATCGGGGACCGGGCCGGTGACCTCGGCGGGTGTGGCGTTGGGGTCGCCCGGCCGCCAGTCGGCCGCGCCGACCCCGGCGAGGGCGGCGGCGGGCGCGGCGATGACGTCGAGCCGGTGCCCGGCGAACGCGCGCGAGGTCGCGGTCACGGTACGGCCGGCGGGCGTCGGCGCGGAGAAGCGGGCGTCCACCACCCACACCCGGTCCTTGGGCCGGTGGACGCGCAGGTCGGACAGCGAGCGCCAGCGGTGCGCGGGCGTCGGCGTGGGCACCGGCGCGGGGTGCGCGGGCGGGGTGTCCAGGACGGCCACGACCACGCGGCGCGTCTCCGGCAGCAGTTTGTGCAGGGTGGCGGCCCGGCGCAGGTCGGCGGGCGTGCCGGCGATCACCAGCACCTCGGCCACCTGCTCGGCGGCGGGCGGCGGCTCCAGCAGGTCCCGGTCGAGATCCACGATGTCCCCCGCGTCCCCCGCGTCCCGCGAATCCCTCGTGGGGGCGGCGACCGGCGAGGCGGGACCCGGGAGGTCGCAGACGTCGATCCCGGCGAGGAAGACCCGGGCCCCCGGCATCTCCGCCAGCAGCTCCCCGATCATCCGGCGCTCCTCAGATGCCTGATGAGCGAGGTCAGCCGCCCCTCCTCCTCGGCGGCGGGCCCGGCCGACAGCCGCTCGACCTCGGCCGAAAGCCTCTCCAGCTCGCCCCGCAGCCTCTTCACCTCCGCCAGCCGATCGCCCGCCAGCGCCCGCCATCTGGCCGCGTCACCGGCCGGTGACTCCGCCTCGGCGACCGGCACCAGTCCGTACTCGCCCCCGCTCACCCACAGCGACCCGAACATCTCGTCCACCAGGTCGTCGGCCACGCCGTTCAGCCGGGCCGCCCGGGAGAACGCGGCGGTGCGCTCCAGGCGGGCCGCGACCACGCCCTCCGGCGACTCGGCGAGGGCCACGCAGACCAGGCCGAGCAGGTCCGCGTCGGCCTGCCGTACGAGCCGGGACAGCGTGTCGGCGCCCGGCGCCCAGCCGGCCGGCAGCCGCAGCAGGAACGGCGCCGGAGCCGCGGAGAGCGGCTCCTCCCCGGCGAAGGAGACGCGCGGCTCGTGCCGGTAGAGGTGGGTGAGGAGGCGGGCGTCCAGCAGCGGCTCGTCCAGGCAGGCGCGCCGCCCGTCCGTGAGCTCGCCCCACGGGCCGACGATCGTGACGGCCGCGTCGGTCAGCGTGCTCGCCAGGATCGCGTCCACCGCGCCGCGCGTCTCCTCGTACGTGGTCGCGGGCACGACCACCCGCACGTACGGCACGAGCCAGTGGCGGCGCGGATGGCCGCGCAGCCAGCGCAGGTCGGGCACGAGGTCGCCCAGGTAGGACCAGTTGTGCCGGTGGACGTCCTGCTCGCGCCGCATGACCGTGGACGGGCCGACGTGCCAGCCGCGGGCGGCCGGCTCCGGGATGAACACCGCGCCCGCCTGCGCGAGCCGGTAGCCGAGCTCGGTGTCCTCCGCCATGTTCAGACGGGTGTCCACGCCGCCCGCCGCGCGCAGCAGGTCCGCGCGCACCGAGCTGGAGGCGCCGGTGTGCAGCAGGTACGCGCTGGAGCCGGCGTCCTTCAGCATCCGCGTCGACTCCAGGGTCTTGGTGGTGTACGCCGACGGGGCGCCCTCCTCGCCCGGCGCGTCCACGAACCGGGTCTCGCCGATCACCACGGCGTGGTCGATGAGGTGGTGCCAGCGCATGTGCGCCTCGACGTGGTCGTCGGCCAGGATCATGTCCGAGTCGAGCCAGTGGACGACGTCGCCGGTGGCGGCGAGCCGGCCGGCCTCCCGGGCGGCGCCGCGGCCCCAGCCCTCCGTCACCCGCACCACGCGCGCGCCGGGCACGTCGAGGGGCGGCTCGCTGCCGTCGTCCGCCACGACCACCTCGACCAGCTCGGCGGGGTAGGTCTGCGCGGCCAGCGACGCCATGGTCCGCTCCAGGTCCGCCGGCCGGCCGCGGGCGGGGATCACCACGGAGACGGTCAGCTCCGGTCGCCACGCTCCCAGCTCCGGGGGCTCCAGCGAGCCGTAGTCGTTGTGCCTGACGCGCGGTACGCGTGCCGTCCCGCTCATACCGGTCCCTCGGCCAGCGCGCGGACCTCCGCGCGCAGCTCCTCCACCTCTCGGGCGCGGACCATGGCGTTCACGCGGTCCTCGCCGAGGGAGGCCAGGATCGCGGAGAGGTCCTCGTCGCGCCGGCCGGAGGACTGCTCCACGGCCGCCGTCAGCTTGTCGAGGCGCGTCTCGATCCGCCGCAGCGCGGTCAGGGTCTTGGCCAGCTCGCCCTCGTGCTTCTTCACACGCAGGTCGATGCGCAGCGCCTTGCCGTCGAGTCGGCGTACGACGAGCACGAGCAGGGCCAGGGCGGACAGAGCGATCAGGAACGCCCCCGTCGCCGCCGCCGCGCCCACGGTCACGAGGCCACCCAGGACGAGCAGCGCGAGGGCGGCGACGGCCAGGACTCCGAGGATCGCGGCGGCCGCTGCCGTTCGGCGGGGCGAGAGCATCCGCGCTTACCTTTCGTAGACATGGACTTCGTGGTCTTGAACTGCGTAGACATGGACTTATCCGGCGTCAAGGATTTATTGACACCTTAATCAACATTCGCCACTACGTTGCCATAAGTTCCTGGAGACAAACTGGGAAAGATCGCTTGTGGCCTGCGGCATCGCGCGACAACCTATGACGCACTGGGCTACGGGCCAGTAAAACCGGCGTAAGGTAGGCGCCGATCTGAGTCCCACGCCGGTCGAGGAGCGCCGCACGCATGTCCGCCGTCACCCCCTGTGGCTTCACGCGCACGCCGGACCAGGGGCTGGCCCGCCTCCACTGGAGCGAGGCCGGATGGACGGTCGACGGCACCGAGGCCCCCGAGGACACCCGGCCCTCCTCACCGCCCCCGGCCTCGACCCGCACGCAGCCGGCCGACATCGCCGCCCTGCGCCCGCTGCGCGGCCTGGAGGTGGACTGGCCGGCCGCGCCGGTGCCGCTCGACGGTCTCGTACGGCTGGCCGCCGCCGGCGTGCCGCTCACCGCGACGCACGCGCCCGCCTGGGTGCCCGCCGGCCTCGCCGCCGTGATCACCGACCGCGCCTGGCTCGCCCACGAGCCCGACGGCACCGTCCGATGCCTCTCCGACCTGCGACGCGAGGAGCACAGCGTACGGCTGCGCCGCCTCGCCCACCGCCCGGCCGGCACGCCGTCCGTCAGCGTCGTCATGGCCACCAAGCGCCCGGAGCTGGTCCCCGGCGCGCTCGCCCAGATCGCCCGCCAGCGCGGCGCAGAGGTCGAGGTGCTGCTGGGCCTGCACGGAGTGCCGTACGAGAGCGTGCGCCGGGCCGTCGAGGAGCTGCCGCTGCCCGTGGCCTGGACCGAGGTGCCCGCCGAGGTGCCGTTCGGCACGGTGCTCAACGAGGCCGCGGCGCCGGCCGGCGGCGAGTACCTCGCCAAGTGGGACGACGACGACTGGTACGGCCCGGACCACCTCGCCGACCTCGTCATGGCCCTGACCTACTCCGGCGCCGACGTGACCGGCACCTCGGGGGAGTTCTTCTACCTGGAGCCGCTGCGCGCGACGATCCGGCGCAGCATGTTCGCCAGCGGCGCGGCGTACCGGAGCGAGGTCTGGTCCGATCATGTGGCCGGCGGCACGATCCTGGTTCCCCGTACGAAATTTCAGGAGATCGGGGGATTTCCCGCCCAGCCTCGTGCGGTCGATCGTGACTTCCTGAAAGCCGCCGCCGAGTCGGGCGCCGGTATCTACCGCACACACGGCCTCGGTTACGTCCTGAGGCGCGGGCTCAGCGGCGACCACACCTGGCAGCTCCCGCTCGCCCACTTCCTCAAGCTCGCCTCCAGCCAGTGGCGCGGCTTCCGGCCGAGCCTGCTGATGGAGGACGGCGGCTCGCGGGCGGAGGCGGCATGAGAGTCCGGGGCAACGACTATCGGGTCCTGCGACCGGCCGAGGACTTCACGCCCCGGCTGACCGTCAGCGTGATCGTGCCCGCGTACGGCGGCCAGGACAAGCTGGATCTCGCGCTGGCCGCGCTGGCACGCCAGACCTACCCGGCGGAGCTGACCGAGGTCGTGGTCGTCGACAACGGCAGCACGCCCCCGCTGCGACTGCCCGACACGCGGCCGCCCGGCACCCGCCTGATCGTCTGCGACCGCCCGGGCCGGGCCGCCGCGCGCAACGCCGGGCTGGCCGAGGCCGGCGGGGACGTCGTCCACTGGCTCGACTCCGACGTGCTGCCGGCCCCCGGCGCCGTCGAGGCCCACATGCGCTGGCACCACGTCGCGCCGTACCTCGTCGTGACCGGCTACATCAGGTTCACCGACGTGCCGGTGCCGGCGGAGTTGCCCGACGACCTGGAGCAGGCGTTCGAGCCGGCCGAGCCCCACGGCTGGATCGTGGAGCTGGTCGAGCGCACCGACGGCCTCACGGACAACCCGCAGCGCCCCTTCAGCCTGCACGTCGGCGGCGCCACCTCGGTGTCGGCCCGGCTGATCGAGGCGGCCGGCCCGATGGACGAGGACCTCGTCCTGGGCCAGGACACCGAGATGGGCTACCGGCTGGCCCAGGCCGGGGCGGTGTTCGTGCCCGAGCCGCGGGCCCGCGCCTACCACCTCGGGCCCACCATGCGCATGCGCGACAAGGAGCGCATCGACCGGGTCAGCCACGCGTTCGTGGCCGACCGCATCCCTTCCTACCGGTGGCTGCGCTCCCATCCGGGCCGCCAGTGGAAGGTGCCGTA
The DNA here is from genome assembly GCF_040605905.1 of Nonomuraea sp. NPDC005501. Classification (NCBI taxonomy): domain Bacteria; kingdom Bacillati; phylum Actinomycetota; class Actinomycetes; order Streptosporangiales; family Streptosporangiaceae; genus Nonomuraea; species Nonomuraea sp. NPDC005501. Next base: position 28,195 of record NZ_JBEXDT010000007.1, read on the forward strand.
CGTCACCGCCGTGGTCGACGGCACCGCGGGCTACGAGAGCGTGCGCGGGACCGTCGACGCGCTGCTCGCCGGCACCCTGGCCGACCTGAGCGTCGTCGTCACCGGCCCGTGGGAGTCGCTGGAGCGCGAGCGCCGCGCCCCGTTGGCCGACCCCGGCCTCGACCTCGTCCTCGTCCACGGCCACTACCTGCACGAGGGGCGCGTCCGGCTCTGCGACACCCCCGTGGTGGATCCCGCCGTGCCGTACGTGCTGCGCCTTCCGCGCGGGTGGGCGCCCGGCGAGGACAGTCTCGCCCGGCTCCTCGACCTGTGCCGCGACGAGGGGCTGGGGCTGGTCAACGTGCTCCTGGACGAGTCACCGCACGGCGTGGTGGCCGCCCGGCTCGAACGCACCTCGGCCTTCGCCCGCGCCCGCCTCCTGGCGCGGCCCGGCGAGGACCTCGACGACGTCGTGGACGAGGTGGCGGGCGTCACCTGGGTCGAGGGGGAGACGTACGCCTTCACCACCGAGCCCGCCGCCGTCACCGGCCGCCGCAGCGTCCTGCGCGCCCGCGACGAGGCCCAGGCGGAGGCGGCACGGCTGGCCAAGGAGGTCGAGCGGCTGCGCGGCCAGGTCGGCAAGTGGCGCGAGGAGGCGGGCAAGTGGCGCAAGAGCACGGTCGAGCTGCGCCGCGACGTCAGCGCCCTGCGCAGGCAGCTCGCCGCCGCCAACCGCGCCCAGCAGAGCATGCGGGCGCTGCTGTCCACCACGGTCAAGCGCGCCCTGGGCAAGCGCCCGCGAGCCTGACGCCCGCCCCCGGCAAGGCCACGGGGCAGGGGCGTCAGTTGGAGCGCAGGGCCGACTTCAGGCGGCCGAGCAGCGACCGCTCGGCCTCCGGGCCGACCGTGTCCGGCACCGTGACCGGCGCGGCCTTCGCGGCCTTCGCGGCCGTCGGGGCGGCCATGGTGGGCCGCGCCTGCCCTGCGGAGGAGGCGGCCGGAGCGGCCGACGCGGCCGTGCCGGCGGGCGCCGGGGGCCAGTAGCGGTCCGGCGCCACGTGCCGTACGCCGTGGGTGGTCGCGATGATCTCGTCCAGGTCCTCGCCCGGCTCCGCCAGCAGGAGCGCGCGGCCGAGGGCGGAGGTGCGTTCGAGCCGGGCCGCGCGCCCGTCGGGCAGGTCCACGACCAGCACGCCGGTGAGGTCCTTCTGCGCGTCCTCCACCATGCGCTCCAGCGTGGCGCGGTGCAGCGGCACGTCGACCGGCCCCCGGTAGCGGAACGGGGCCGGGGCGGGGGTGGGCGCGGCCTCGTCGATCAGCCTGATCCGCTCGTCGTGGGCGAACAGGTCGCGCATCAGCCGCAGCTCGAAGCACGGGTCGCCGAGCACCGAGCGCCGCCCGTCGTGCAGCGGCGACCACGGCCCGACCAGGGTCACCGCCACGTCCTGCAGCTTGCCGTCCAGCGCGGCGGCCACCGCCCGCCGTACGACGGCCTCGGAGGCGTCCGTGACGTCCAGCACGATCTCGACGTAAGGCACCAGCCACCGCCGCCCGCGGTCCTTGCGCAGGTCGCGGCGGAGCGGGACGCGGTGCGCCAGGTACGGCTCGACGGCGCGCACCGCGCGCTCGCGGTCGAGGTGCTGCGCGGGCAGCCCGAGATGGACGGCCCGCGCCTCCAGGTCCGGGACGAACACCACGCCGTGCATGGCCAGCCGGTAGGCGAACTCGGTGTCCTCCCCGCGCAGCACGGTGGGGTCGAGCCCGCCCACGGCGTGGAAGACCTCGCGCGGCAGGGCCACCGTGGGCCCCGTGCACACGTGGTACGGGTTGCGGCTCTTGCGCAGCCCGTCGGTCTTGGCGATCGTCGCCTCCGTCGAGCTGGCCACCGCCTTGTCCAGGTCGAACAGCTCTCCCAGGTCCCCGGCGCGGAAGACCTCGCCCGCGGTGAGCGGCGGCGCCTCCACGAACCGCTTCATCCCGATCGTGACCAGGTAGTCGGTCACGTGGTGCCAGCGGGCGAGCGCCTCGATGTGCTCGCGGCAGGGCACCATGTCGGCGTCGAGCCGCTGGATGATCTCGCCGTCGGCGGCGTTGGCCCCGGTGTTGACCGCGTTGGAGATGCCCCAGCCGGTCCGCACGGGCACCAGGCGGGTGTTGTCCGGGCGGATCTCCGGCAGCCGGATCGGCGGCTCGCTGCCGTCGTCCACGACCAGGACCTCCAGGAGGTGGCCGGGGTACGTCTGCGCGGCGAGCGCGGCGAGCGTCAGATCCAGGTGCGGCCCGCCGTGCGCGGGAATCACCACGCTCACGGACCGGGCGGGCGTCCAGGCGCCGAGCTCCGGTGGCTGCAAAGGAGAAAAGTCGTTCTGCGTCATGGCAGGACGCGCGTTCATGTCGGTGACCCCCCTGGCCGAAACTTTATCGGGAGATGCTGAGAATTTCCTGTAATGCGGCACACCCGATGGGAAGTCTCCCGACCCTTGGACGGCGTCCACGGCTCGCCCCGGCACCCCGTACACTCGGGCGCAACATCGCAGGCAGGGAGTCATCATGAGCAGGTCGTGGCGTGGCCTCATCGAGGAGTACCGAGAGCGCCTTCCGGTCACCACGAGGACGCCGGTCGTCACGCTTCTGGAGGGCGGCACGCCCCTGGTGCCCGCGCACCGCGTCTCGGCCCTCACCGGCTGCGACGTCTATCTCAAGGTCGAGGGCGCCAACCCGACGGGCAGCTTCAAGGACCGTGGCATGACCATGGCCATCAGCAAGGCCGTCGAGGAGGGCGCCAAGGCGGTCATCTGCGCCTCCACCGGCAACACCTCGGCCTCGGCCGCCGCCTACGCCGTGCGCGCCGGCCTCACCTGCGCCGTGCTCGTGCCCCGCGGCAAGATCGCCATGGGCAAGCTGGCCCAGGCGCTCGTCCACGGCGCCACGCTGCTCCAGGTCGAGGGGTCGTTCGACGACTGCCTGGAGATGACCCGCAAGCTGTCCTCCAGCTATCCCATCGCGCTGGTCAACTCGGTCAACCCGTTCCGGCTCCAGGGTCAGAAGACGGCCGCGTTCGAGATCGTCGACACGCTCGGTGACGCGCCCGACATCCACTGCATCCCCGTGGGCAACGCCGGCAACATCTCCGCGTACTGGATGGGCTACCAGGAGTACCTGTCCGACAAGGTGTCGTCGAAGGCGCCGCGGATGTTCGGCTTCCAGGCGAGCGGCGCGGCCCCGATCGTGACCGGCGCGCCCGTGGCGCACCCGCACACGATCGCCACCGCCATCCGCATCGGCAACCCCGCCTCGTGGCAGCTCGCCACCGCCGCGCGCGACGAGTCCGGCGGCGCCATCCAGTCGGTCACCGACCGGCAGATCGCCGCCGCGTACAAGCTGCTGGCGCAGGAGGAGGGCGTGTTCGTCGAGTTGGCCTCGGCGGCCAGCGTCGCCGGCCTGCTCCAGGCGCACGCGGAGGGGCTGATCGAGCCCGGGCAGCGGATCGTCTGCACGGTCACCGGCAACGGGCTGAAGGACCCCGACTGGGCCATCTCGGGCGCCCCGGCGCCGGTCACGGTGCCCATCGACGTCCACGCGGCCGCCGCCGCCCTCGGCCTGGCCTGACCCCGCCGCGCGGAGAGGAAGACCTGATCGGATGAGCCCTGATCGGAGGGGCACCGTGCTGATCCGCGTGCCCGCCACGTCGGCCAACCTGGGCCCCGGCTTCGACGCGCTCGGCCTGGCGCTCGGCCTGTACGACGAGGTGGAGGCGGAGCTGACCGCCGAGCCCGGCGTCCAGGTGACGGTCCGCGGCGAGGGCGAGGGGGAGCTGGACCTCGGCGAGGGCCATCTGGTCGTCAAGGCGATGCGCCGGGCGTTCGACCGCATGGGCGTCGCGCAGCCGGCCGGCATCCGGGTGAGCTGCCTCAACCGCATCCCGCACGCCCGCGGCCTCGGCTCGTCGTCGGCGGCCATCTGCGCGGGCATCCTCGCCGCCCGCGCGCTCGCCTTCCCGAACGGGTCCGACGGCGGCTTGTCCGAGGGCGGTTCGTCCGAGGTGGATTCGGCCGACGGCGGTTCGGCCGACGGCGGTTCGGCCGACGGCGGCGGGTTCGGCGACGACGAGGTGTTCGCGCTGGCCACCGAGATGGAGGGCCACCCCGACAACGTCGCTCCGTGCCTGGCCGGGGGCCTGACCGTGGCCTGGATGGAGCAGTCCGGCGCACCGCGTATGGTGAAACTGGTCCCCGACGCACGTGTGCGTCCCGTCGTGTTCGTTCCGGCGACACGACTGGCCACGGAGAGGGCACGGGGGCTGCTGCCGAAGGACGTGCCCCACAAGGACGCCTCCTTCAACGCCGGCCGGGCCGCGCTGCTGATCGCCGCGCTGACCCAGCGGCCTGATCGGGGGTTGCTCATGGCGGCGACCGAAGACCGGCTCCACCAGCACTACCGCGCGCCTGCGATGCCGCGGAGCGCGGATCTGGTACAACGTCTGCGTGCAGTGGGCGTGCCCGCGATCGTGTCGGGCGCGGGTCCCACGGTCCTCGCGTTTTCGACACCGGATTCGCAGGATTTGATCGCGCCCGAAGTGGGTACTGACTGGCACATCCAGCAAATGGACGTCGACCACGTCGGGGCGAACGTTCAGTTTCCCGAGACACGCTGATGCCTCTTTAGACCTCCAGGGAATAGCCGTGTGCGCTGGTGATGTTAGGCTGGTAGCCGCACCAGATGCCCCCTTGTTGGGTGCGTGCTTGTCAGCCACACATCGCTGCATCATGCTTCACGTCGCGAGGCGTGAGCAGCGCGGCTGTCTCCCCGGAACCTGTCGCCTCCGGTTGGCCCACACCCGGTTGGCCCGACGCGAGGCGGCGTTGACGGGGGTCCGCGCGTTCGAATCACCTCGACATCTGGCTGGCGACAGCAATCTGGGGGGTGTCTTCCACGCGCCACCGGCCTGTGGCGGCCTGGACGAGCCTCTCCCGATGAGTGGCGACCGTCCCCAGCGGCGGCCGAAGATCGCAAAGTGCACCCCGACCCGGTCTGTTGCGCCGGATCGCAAGCACCTCCGGGACGCCCGGCAGAACGAAACCGGCGCCCGACCCCTGGGAAGGACCTTTTAGTTGAGCGACACCACCGAACTCCTCTCCGACGCAACGGGCTCGCCTGCGCAGCCCGCGTCCGGCGACACCCCCTCCCGTGCGGCGAAGCCTCGCGCGCGTCGCTCCGGCACCGGCCTGTCCGCGAAGGTGCTGCCCGAGCTGCAGAAGATGGCCGCCGAGCTGGGCATCAGCGGCACCGGGCGCATGCGGAAGAGCCAGCTCATCGCGGCCATCCAGGAGAAGCAGGGCGGCTCCGCGGACGGCGCGAGCGCGCCGGCTCCCGTGGCCGAGGCACCCGCCGTGGCTGACGCGGCTCCCGTGGCGGAGCGCCCCACCCGGGCCCGCAGGGAACGTTCCCGCGCCAAGCCCGCCGACGAGCCCGCGCCTCAGGCCGAGCCCGTCGCCGAGCCCGTGGCCGCCGCTGCCGCCCCGGCCGTCGTGGCCGAGCCGGCCGTCGAGCAGCCCGCGCAGCCCGGTGACGTGACGCAGGGCGACCCGCGTGGCGAGCGCGGCGAGAGCCGCCGCGAGCGGCGCAGCCGCGGCGAGCGCCGCGAGCGTGGCGAGCGTGCCGGCAACGACCGGGGCAACGACCGCCTGTCCGGCGACCGCGGTGAGGGCGGTCGCGACAGCGGCCGTGACAGCATCCGCGACGGCGGCCGTGACAGCGGTCGCGACAGCATCCGCGACGGCGGCCGTGACGGCGGCCGTGACAGCATCCGCGACGGCGGTCGTGACGGTGGCCGTGACAGCGGTCGCGACGGCGGCCGTGACGGCGGCCGGGACGGCCGCGACCAGCGCGTCGCCGACGCCGGTCGTGACCAGCGCGGCGACCGCAACGACCAGCGCGGTGGCGGCGACGACGACGACCGCGGCGGACGCGGTCGCCGCGGCCGGTTCAGGGAGCGCAACCGCGGCCGTGGCCGTGACCGCTTCGAGGGCAGCGAGCCCGTGATCGGCGAGGACGACGTCCTCATCCCGATCGCCGGCATCCTCGACATCCTGGACAACTACGCGTTCGTGCGCACCAGCGGCTACCTGCCGGGCAGCAACGACGTCTACGTCTCGATCGCGCAGATCCGCCGCAACGGCCTGCGCAAGGGCGACGTCATCACCGGCGCCGTCCGGCAGCCGCGCGACGGCGAGCGCCGCGAGAAGTTCAACGCCCTGGTCCGCCTCGACACCGTCAACGGCATGGACCCGGACCAGGCCCGCAACCGGCCCGACTTCAACAAGCTGACACCGCTCTACCCGCAGGAGCGCCTGCGCCTGGAGACCGAGCCGAACATCCTCACCACGAGGATCATCGACCTCGTCGCGCCCATCGGCAAGGGCCAGCGTGGCCTCATCGTCTCGCCGCCCAAGGCCGGCAAGACGATGGTCCTGCAGTCGATCGCCAACGCGATCACCCGCAACAACCCCGAGTGCCACCTCATGGTCGTGCTCGTGGACGAGCGGCCCGAAGAGGTCACCGACATGCAGCGGTCGGTCAAGGGCGAGGTCATCCACTCGACCTTCGACCGTCCCGCCGAGGACCACACCACGGTCGCCGAGCTCGCCATCGAGCGGGCCAAGCGCCTGGTGGAGCTGGGCCACGACGTGGTCGTCCTGCTCGACTCGATCACCCGTCTCGGCCGCGCCTACAACCTGGCGGCCCCGGCGTCCGGTCGCATCCTGTCGGGTGGTGTCGACTCCACGGCGCTCTACCCGCCCAAGCGCTTCTTCGGCGCCGCCCGCAACATCGAGAACGGCGGCTCGCTGACGATCCTCGCCACGGCCCTGGTCGAGACCGGGTCCAAGATGGACGAGGTCATCTTCGAGGAGTTCAAGGGCACGGGCAACGCCGAGCTCAAGCTCAACCGTTCCCTGGCGGACAAGCGCATCTTCCCCGCGGTGGACGTCGACGCGTCCGGCACCCGTAAGGAAGAGATCCTCATGGGCAAGGACGAGCTCCAGATCGTGTGGAAGCTCCGCCGCGTCCTGCACGCCCTGGACATGCAGCAGGCTCTGGAGCTTCTCCTGGAGAAGATGAAGGAGACCAAGTCCAACGCCGAGTTCCTCCTGCAGGTCCAGAAGACCACGGTGAGCAACGACCGCGACTGACGCGCGCACAGCGAAGGGGCGGCCGGATCTTCCGGCCGCCCCTTTCGCGTCCCGTGGCCGCCGGCGAGGGGGGATAACCCCACCTTCTGGACGGAAGCTCCCCGGATTCACTCCCGCGCTCCCGCGAGGCACGCTGTAACCATGGGAGCCGACATGACCGCCGTGGCGACACGGACGCGGGTGCCGTTCGAGCCTCGGGGCCCGTGGGCCGTGCTGACCGACCCCGCGACGTGGCGGGCCGTGCCGTACTGCCTGCTGAGCCCCGTGGCCGGGCTGGGCTGGTTCGCGGTGCTGACGCTGGCGGTGCCGCTGTCGCTCGGCCTGGTGTTCCTGTGGATCGGCATCCCGCTGCTGGTGGCCACCATCTGGATCTGGCGCGGCGCGGCGACCCTGGAGCGGCGTCTGTTACGCGTCGCGCTGGGCGTGCGCATCGTGCCGCCGTACCGGTCCCGGCCCGGCAAGGGCATCGCCGCGCATCTGAGCTGGCTGCTCGGCGACCCGGCGACCTGGAGGGACCTCGGGTACCTGCTGCTGCTGTGCCCGCTCAGCCTGGTCGAGTGCGTGATCTCCGTCTCGCTGTGGGCGGCGACGCTGTACATGCTGGCGGCCCCGCTCCTGCTCACGGAATACGCGACCCTGACCTACGCCCTCGGGCTCGTGGTCGACTCCTGGCCGGAGGCCGTGCTCGCCTCCGCCGCCGGTCTGGGCATGCTCGTCGTCACCGCGTACGCCGTGCGCGGCATGGCGTGGCTGCACGGCACGCTGGCCGTCGTCCTGCTCGGCGGGAGCGAGGAGGAGCGGCTGCGGGCCAGCAGGGCGAGGGGCGTCGACGCGGCCGAGACCGAGCGGCGCCGCATCGAGCGCGACCTGCACGACGGCGCCCAGCAGCGGCTGTTGTCCGTCGCGGTCGACCTGGGCCGCGCCCGGACGAAGCTCGACACCGACCCGGAGGAGGCGCGGGCGCTCATCGAGCAGGCGCACGCGGGCACCAAGGCCGCCATCCAGGAGCTGCGCGACCTCGCCCGCGGCATCCACCCGGCGATCCTCAGCGACCGGGGGCTCGACGCGGCCCTGTCGGCGCTGGCCGCCCGCGCCCCGATCCGCGTGGACGTGTCGGTCGAGGTGGAGGAGCGGCCGCCGGCGGCCGTGGAGAGCATCGCGTACTTCATCGTGGCCGAGGCGCTGGCGAACCTGGCCAAGCACTCCGCGGCCACCGAGGCGAGCGTGCGGGTGGCCAGGGACGGCGGGGGAGTGACGGTGGACGTGTGGGACGACGGCATCGGCGGAGCGGTCGTCCACCCCGGCGGCGGGCTGGCCGGCCTGGTCGACCGGGCGGCCACCATCGACGGCGTCCTGGTGCTGCACAGCCCCGTCGGCGGTCCGACGATCGTGCGCGCGGAGCTGCCCTGCGCGTGGTAGTCATGAGGTCATGCGCGTGGTGATCGCCGAGGACTCCGTGCTGCTGCGCGAGGGGCTGGCGCGTCTGCTGGCCGACGGCGGCGTGGAGACGGTGGAGAGCGTGTCCGAGGGCGACGCCCTGGTGGAGGCGGTCGAGCGGCATGACCCCGACCTCGCCATCGTCGACGTTCGGATGCCGCCCACGCACACCGACGAGGGGCTGCGGGCCGCCCTGCGCGTGCGTGAGGCGCGGCCCGACTTCCCGATCCTGGTGCTGTCGCAGTACGTCGAGGAGCGCTACGCCGGCGAGCTGATCGGCCCGGCGGTCGGCTACCTGCTGAAGGAGCGGGTCGCCGACGTGGCCGAGTTCCTGGCGGCGGTGAGACAGGTGGCCGCGGGCGGCACGGTCATCGACCCCGAGGTGGTCATGCAACTCCTCAGCCGCCAGCGCCGGGGCGCCCCGCTCGACTCGCTGTCGCCGCGTGAGCGTGAGGTGCTGGCGCTGATGGCCGAGGGCCGTTCCAACACCGCGATCGCCTCGCGGCTGGTGGTCACGGAGGGCGCGGTGGAGAAGCACATCTCCGGCATCTTCACCAAGCTGGCCCTCGGGCCGGCGCCCGAGGACCATCGGCGGGTGCTTGCCGTGCTCACCTACCTGGGCCGTTAGAACGTCCCCGGAGCCGGCGCGTCAGGGCCTGACGTCGACGAACTCCTGCGGTGACAGGGAGCTGCGGGACCTGGCCGTGCCCGGCGCCTTGACGCGGAAGTAGCCGTCCTTCCTGGCCGTGTACGTCCTGACGTACCTGCCGGAGGAGTTGCTCCGCGCGAAGCCCAGCAGCTTGTACGACTTGGTGCCCTTGGCCTTGAAGTAGACCTCCAGCTTCTTGCCCGGGTACGCCGCGGAGCCGCGGAAGACCTTGCCCTGGACCTTGACCGGACGTCCCTTGGCCGCCTTGGCCGGGGCGCTGATCGTCACCCTGGTCCTCGTCTTCCCGGACGAGCCCCGTGCCGGGGCCTTCACGGTGAACGATGCGACGCCCTTGAGCGTCTGGCCGCCCCGGGTGGCGTGGACCTCGAGGGTCCATGAGCCGGGCCCGGTGTCGTCGCTGAAGTACGTGACGCCGCGGTAGTAGCCGTCGGAGCCGCGCTCCAGGTCGCCGACATCGAAGGTCTCGGCCGTCTCGTCGTTGACCAGCAGGGCCGACACGGATGCCGCCCCGGTGACGCCCGCCCGGACCGAGACCTTGACGTCCTTGCCCTTGACGAGCTGCACCGGGTTCGGCCGCACGACCGCGTCGGTGATGCCCTGCCGGGCCGCCACGCCGAGCTCGAAGACGTTGTCGCGGGTGGCTCCGTCGCGGGTGACCTTGACGTTCATCCGCCAACTGCCGGCGGGGTCGTCCTTGCCGATGGCGAAGCGGCCGGTCAGCGCGGTCTCCGCCGCGCCGGACGGCCGGAAGTCGAAGCCCACGGGCCTCCCGGCGCCTCCGGGTGGCGTGATGTCGCCGCTGACGGCGCTGACGGTCCCCGGGTCCCTCAGCTGCAGCGTCACGCTGACCTCGACGTCCTTGTCGAGGGGGATGAACGCGTCGGACGAGGCCGCCCCGGAGAAGTCCGGACCGGCCGTGGCCGCGTTCGCGGCCGAGACGTGCACACCTCCGACGAGAAGCGTTGCCCCCGTAGCGGCCGCGATGAGCAGCCGCATTCCCTTCATCATCTGATCGCAGTCCTTATGGGTGGTAAGTAACGGTTTGTGCGCGGGAGCCTAGTGTGACTCGCGTGACCGCGTCATAAGGATCGCCATACGGCCCGGGGGAATGCCGCGTGGCCTGGGAGGGTTGAAGCATCTGGCACACTGGTAGCTGACCCGTAGCGGCTCCGGCTCCCGCCGACGCGCTCGGCGCGTGAACAGGCGACCCGGCGGCCGCACCCCGAAAGGACAGCAATGAAGCGCGACATCCACCCTGACTACAACGTCACCCAGGTGACCTGCACCTGCGGCAACACCTTCACGACGCGCAGCACCGCGAAGAACGGCGCCATCCACGCCGACGTGTGCTCCGCCTGCCACCCGTTCTACACGGGCAAGCAGAAGATCCTCGACACCGGCGGCCGGGTGGCCCGCTTCGAGAAGCGCTTCGGCAAGAAGGCCTCGGGCAAGTAGCTTCACCGACGCCGGCCCGGACGCACTCATGGGTGCGCCGGGTCGGCGTTGTTGGTGAACGGCCGGAAAACCAAGCAGAAGGACCCACGGTGAACCTCGACGAGTTGCTCAAGGAGTATTCCGAGCTGGAGCTGCGGCTCGCCGATCCCGCCGTGCACGCCGACCAGCACCAGGCCCGCACTCTCGGCAGGCGTTACTCCCAGCTCACGCCCATCGTCACCACCTACCGCGAGCTGGAGTCGGTCCGCGACGACCTGACCGCCGCCAAGGAGCTGGGCGGCGAGGACGAGGCGTTCGCGGCCGAGGCGGTCGAGCTGGAGGAGCGCATCCCCCAGCTGGAGGAGCGCCTCAAGCACCTGCTGATCCCGCGCGATCCCAACGATGACAAGGACATCATCATGGAGATCAAGGCGGGCGAGGGCGGCGAGGAGTCCGCGCTGTTCGCCGGCGACCTGCTGCGGATGTACCTCCGCTACGCCGAGCGGCTCGGCTGGAAGACCGAGATCATCGACACCCAGCCCTCCGACCTCGGCGGCTACAAGGACGTCACGGTCGGCATCAAGGCCAAGGGCGACGAGGGCGTGTGGTCCCGGCTCAAGTACGAGGGCGGCGTCCACCGCGTGCAGCGGGTGCCCGTCACCGAGTCGCAGGGCCGCATCCACACCAGTGCCGCGGGCGTGCTCGTCTACCCGGAGGCCGAGGAGGTCGACGTCCACGTCGACCCCAACGACCTGCGCATCGACGTCTACCGCTCCAGCGGCCCGGGCGGACAGAGCGTCAACACCACCGACTCCGCGGTCCGCATAACCCACTTGCCCACCGGCGTGGTCGTCTCCTGCCAGAACGAGAAGAGCCAGCTCCAGAACAAGGAGTCGGCGCTGCGCATCCTGCGCGCCCGGCTGCTGGCCATCGCCCAGGAGCAGGCCGACGCGGCCGCGCAGGCCGAGCGCAAGTCGCAGGTCCGCACCGTCGACCGCTCCGAGCGCGTCCGCACCTACAACTTCCCCGAGAACCGCATCTCCGACCACCGCGTCGGCTTCAAGGCGTATAACCTCGACCAGGTCCTCGACGGCGAGCTCAACGCCGTCACCCAGGCACTCATCGACGCCGAGATGGCGGAGAAGCTCGCACAACACTCATGACATTTCTGCTGGACGAGATCGCGCTCGCCACCGCCCGGCTGGCCGAGGCAGGTGTGCCCTCGCCGCGCACCGACGCGGAGGAGATCGCGGCATTCGTTCACGGCGTGCGCAGGAGCGAGCTGCACACGGTCGGGGACGCCGACTTCGACGCCCTGTTCTGGGAGGGCGTCGCTCGCCGCGAGGCCCGTGAGCCGCTGCAGCACATCACCGGGCACGCCTATTTCCGCTACCTGGAGCTCAAGGTCGGGCCCGGGGTGTTCGTGCCGCGGCCCGAGACCGAGGTCATGGCCGGCTGGGCCATCGAGACCCTTCACGCGATGGACGTCGCCGCGCCGCTGGTCGTCGACCTCGGCACCGGCTCCGGCGCCATCGCGCTGTCCATCGCCCAGGAGGTGGCGCTGGCCGAGGTCCACGCGGTCGAGGTCGACCCCGACGCGTACGGCTGGGCCAAGCGCAACATCACCGAGCACGGCCAGGGCCGCGTCCACCTGCACCCGGAGGACCTCGCCGAGGCGCTGCCCGAGCTCAACGGCAAGGTCGACCTGGTCATCTCCAACCCGCCCTACATCCCGCCCGGCGCCATCCCGCGCGACCCCGAGGTGCGCGACTACGACCCCTCGCGGGCGCTCTACGGCACCGGCGACGACGGCCTCGGCGAGGTGCGCGCGGTTGAGCGCACGGCGCGGCGGCTGCTGCGCCCCGGCGGCTGGGTGGCCGTCGAGCACGCCGACGAGCAGGGCAACGCCGTCTACCTGACGTTCCCCGAGGCCAGCGGATGGCGCGACGTGCGCCTGCACCAGGACCTGACCCGCAGGGACCGCTTCGTCACCGCGAGGCTCGGCCAAGACGAGCCCGACTAGCCTGACCAGCCCGACTGACTAGGATGCACGCGTGGGCAGAACCTTTGACTGCACGGACCTCGAACAACGCGCCGAGGGCCTGACCGAGGCCGCCGCCGCCGTCCGCCGCGGCGAGCTGGTGGTGCTTCCGACCGACACCGTCTACGGCATCGGCGCCGACGCGTTCACACCCGCGGCCGTCACCGCGCTGCTGGAGGCCAAGGGCAGGGGCCGCGACATGCCGCCGCCCGTCCTCGTCGGCACCGTCCGCGCCGCCGGCGCGCTCGTCGAGGACCTCGGCCCGTACGGCCAGGACCTCATCGACGCCTTCTGGCCCGGGCCGCTCACGCTCGTCTGCAAGGCCAACCGGGCCCTGTCGTGGGATCTCGGCGACACCAAGGGCACGGTCGCGATCCGCATGCCGCTCCACCCGGTGGCGCTCGACCTGCTCAAGGAGACCGGCCCGATGGCCGTGTCCAGCGCCAACCGGTCGGGCGCGCCCGCCGCCGTCACCGCCGGCGAGGCCGAGGAGCAGCTCGGCGAGTCCGTCGCCGTCTACCTCGACGGCGGCAAGACCACCGACAACACGCCCTCCACCATCCTCGACCTCACCACCGCGGTGCCGCGGCTGCTGCGGCGCGGGGCGATCCCGGTGGAGAAGCTGCGCGGCATCATCGGGTACGTCGCCACCGACGACTGACGTATACCGTCTGCTTATCCCGGCTGCGGTCGCGGTCCGGACATGCCTACGGTGAGTTCCGGAGCGGCCACGACGTCCGGGAGCAGCCCATGGGCAAGTTCGACGGCATGGATCCCGAAGTGGTCCGTGACCTGCTGGCGGAGATCAAGCGCGCGGCCGCCCAGATGCGCGCGACGGAGGGCCGGGTCACCCAGATCATGACCCGCGCCGGCCTGCCCACGCGCGCCGCCCACCGTCCGGCCCAGATCGCGGACGCCGCGGACACCATGGCCAAGGACGTCAGGGTCCGGCTCGGGCTGCTGGAGAAACGCGCCGACGAGCCCCGCGACCACAGCCCCTCGGTGGGCGCCGACACCAAGGACGAGACCCCCAAGAAGTCGGACGAGCCGAAGAAGCCGGACGAGCCGAAGGCGGACGACGGCCGGCCCAGGAAGGGCGAGGACGAGCCGAAGAAGGACGACCCCAAGCCGTCCAAACCGGATGCCAAGGACGACGAGCCCAAGACCGGCGAGCACCACAAACCAGCCAAGGACGACGCCAAGACGGGTGACGACCAGCCCAAGAAGGGCGAGGACGGCTCGAAGGACGACCAGCCCAAGAAGGGCGAGGACGCCAAGAAGGACGACGACCCCAAGCCGTCCAAGCCGGACGCCAAGGACGACGACCCCAAGCCGTCCAAGCCGGACGCCAAGGACGACGACGGCCGAAGGGTCGACGCCGACACAGGTCGCAACGACGGCACGTCCCGAGACGACGGTACGTCCCGGGACGACGGTACGTCCCGGGACGACGGCACGACCCGCGACGACGGCACGTCCCGGGACGACAGTACGTCCCGGTACGACGGCGAGTCGTGCAACGACGACAGCCGCACGGGCGACGACACGCGGACAGGCGACGACACGCGTACAGGTGACGACACCGGCACGCGCGACGACACGGGCGTCGGTGACGACTCGGGCACGCGTGACGAGCCCAAGGACGACGACCTGGGCAGCAGGCGTGACCGCGGCGCCGAGTCGGGCGCGGACGCGTCCGACCTCACCCCCGCGGACCCCATCGGCGTCCCCGACCCCAGAGGCGACGGCGCCCACCCCACGACTCCGGCCGACCCCATGACTCCGGCCGATCCCACGACGCCGGCAACTCCAGCAGATCCCGCCACCCCGGCAACCCCTGCGGATCCCGCCTCTCCGGGCGACCGCGTGGACACCCCCGCCAAGAATCACCCGGCCGACCTCGACCCCCAGAAGCCACACGTGGTGATCGTCGACGGCGTGAAGGTCCTCCAGATACCCATCGACCCACCCACGGCAGCGCAGATCAGCGACATCCTGGACAACCTGGACAGGGTCCAGCCGATCGAGATGCCCACCCCCTCAGGCGACGCCCAGCCCGCCACACCGACCATCCCCATCGGCACCGGGCCCGCGGACGGCACTCCGATCGGTGGCGCGCACCCGGTCCATCCGATCGGCACGGCGCCCGCGGACGGCACTCCGATCGGTGGCGCCCACCCCGTTCAGCCGATCGACACCACGCCCGGCACCGGTGCCCATCCTGCCCAGCCGATCGACACCACGCCCGGTCACGCGGACGGCACCGGGACGGATCGGGCGACCGGCACCACGCCCGGCCAGGTGGACGGAACCGGCACGGGATGCGCGGACACGACGCCGCGAGACATCGACGGCACCTCGCCCGACCGCGACCCGACGCCCGACCGCGACACGACGCCCGACCGCACCCCTCCCGACCAGGACACGACGTCTGGCCGCGACACCGGCGTGGCCCGTGACACCACACCCGGCCGTGACGCCACACCCGGCCGTGACACCACACCCGGCCAGGGCGCCCCGGTCGTCATCGACCCGACGGCCCCCGCGTCATCCGGTGGCCCGGGGGCCGCGGCCGCCTCGGTGACGCCGGCGGCACCACCGAGCGCCGACCAGGCCACCACCGTCCAAGGCACCCATCACGCCGTATCCGCCCCGGCCGGCCCCCTCGACCTCGACGAGTTGCGCTCCCTCCTCGACCGGATCGGTGGTGCTCAGCCGCCGGGCATCCCGCTCGACGACATCACCCCCACCCCCGAAGACCCGCACGACCACCCCGAGCACCCCCACGACGGCGGCCCCGGCACCCGATACAGGAGCGCATGATGGCACTCGTCGACCCGCCCGCCCCCCAGCCGATGCGCCCGGGGGAGACCCCGCCCATGACCGGCGGCACCAACCCGCTCGACTCCCAGCCGAGGGCCTGGGAGTTCAATCCCGAGTACCAGCGCCTGGTGACCGCCTGGCAGACCGTCCAGCCCCTCCTGGAGGAGCTCACGAAGGCCCTTGACAAGGCCTACACGCTCGCCAGGAGCCCGCAGACGTGGGACGCGCCCGTCGGCTCCCGGTACGTCGAGGACATCGCCGAGTGGCGTTCCAGGCTCGCCCTGTACCGCCAGGCGGTGCTCACCTCCATCAGCGACGAGGCCGCCGACACGCCGCGCTGGATCCCCAGCTCGGCGGGCGCGCCGCACGCGTTCTCCTGAATCGTCGAACACCCGAACAGGCGGGCCCGGACGACGAGCCGGCCGGGTCGCCGCCGGACGGCCACCCGCCGACACGGGACACCAGAACCAGCACCCTCTTAGAAAATCGGGCATCCGCCCGTACAGTGGAAAAATGGGTGCTCAGCCCTACTACGGCCCGGACTTCGACCTGCTCCGGAGACAGGACCCGGAGCTGGCCCAGGTCCTGCTGGACGAGCTGGAGCGGCTGCGCGGCGGCCTCCAGCTCATAGCCAGCGAGAACTTCGCCTCGCCCGCGGTCCTCGCCGCCCTCGGGTCCACCCTCACCAACAAGTACGCCGAGGGCTACCCCGGCCGGCGCTACTACGGCGGCTGCGAGGTCGTGGACCGGGCCGAGCGGCTCGCGACCGAGCGGGCACGGCGGCTGTTCGGCGCCGACCACGCCAACGTCCAGCCCCACTCCGGCGCCTCGGCCAACCTGGCCGCGTACGCGGCGCTGCTCCAGCCGGGCGACACGATGCTGGCGATGGCCCTGCCGCACGGCGGCCACCTCACACACGGGTCCAAGGTGAACTTCTCGGGCCGCTGGTTCGACGTGGTGTCGTACGGCGTGCGCCGCGACACGGAGCTGGTCGACTACGACGAGGTCAGGGATCTGGCGCTGCGGCACCAGCCGAAGGTCATCGTGTGCGGGGCGACGTCGTACCCGCGGCTGCTCGACTTCGCCGTGTTCCGCGGCATCGCCGACGAGGTGGGCGCGTGGTTGATGGCCGACATCGCGCACCCGGCGGGGTTGATGGCGGCCGGGGTCGTCCCGTCCGCGGTGCCGTACGCGGACGTCGTGACGTTCACCACGCACAAGACGCTGCGCGGGCCGCGCGGCGGCGGCATCCTGTGCACGGAGGAGCTGGCGGCGCGCGTGGACCGGGCGGTGTTCCCGTTCGTGCAGGGCGGGCCGCTGATGCACGTCGTGGCGGCCAAGGCGGTGGCGTTCGGTGAGGCGCTGCGGCCGGAGTTCGCCGCGTACGCGAGGCGCGTCGTCGCCAACGCGCGGGCGCTGTGCGACGCGCTGGCCGCGGCGGACATGCGCCCGGTGTCCGGCGGCACCGACACGCATCTCGCGCTCATCGACCTGCGCGGCCTCGGTGTGTCGGGGGCCGAGGCGGAGCGGCGGTGCGCCGCGGCGGGGATCACGCTGAACCGCAACGCCATCCCGTATGATCCGGAGCCTCCGGCCGTGACCTCGGGCCTGCGCGTCGGCACGCCGTGCGTCACGACCCAGGGCATGGGGCCGGAGGAGCTGAAGGAGGTCGGCACGCTGGTGGCCGAGGCGGTGCGGAATCCCGGGGACGCCGGGGACGTCCGCGAGCGGGTGACGGCGCTCCTGACCATCCATCGTCCATATCTCAGCGAATATTAAGCCGGTCTGTGTCGATTTCCGGTCACAGGGGCCCGGCGCATCCGCGAAACTAGGACCGTGCGCGAATACCTGTTCATGGCGCTCATAGCGGCTGCGGTGACGTACCTCCTCGTCCCGCTGGTGCGCCGCTTCGCCATCCGCATAGGGGCCGCTCCGGAGATCCGCGAGCGCGACGTGCACACCACGCCGACGCCCCGGCTCGGGGGCCTGGCGATGTACGGCGGCCTGGTGGCGGGGCTGCTGGTGGCCAGCCAGCTCGCCCACACCGGCGAGGCGCTCGGCGAGGCCGACGGCAATCCGGTGATGGCCCTGATCATCGCGGGCGGCCTCATCACGGTCACCGGCTTCCTGGACGACTGGTGGGGGATGGACCCCTTCATCAAGCTGGCCGGCCAGATCGCCGCCGCAGGCGTCCTCGTCTTCTTCGACCTGCGCCTGGTCTACATCCCGCTGCCCAAGGACTGGGGCGGCTCCACCAGCCTCGACTACACCTTGAGCACCATCATCACCATCCTGGTGGTGGTCGTCACGATCAACGCGGTCAACTTCGTCGACGGCCTCGACGGCCTGGCCGCGGGCATCGTCTGCATCGCCGCCATGGCCACCTGGACATACTCGATCTTCCTGTCGCAGAGCATCAGCGGCGACAACATCACCACCACGGCCGGCATCGCGGCCATCCTCATCGGCACCTGCCTCGGCTTCCTGCCGCACAACTTCCATCCGGCCAAGATCTTCATGGGCGACACCGGGGCCATGCTGATCGGCCTGGTGCTCGCCTCCTCGATCGTCACCGTGACCCCGGTCGACCCGTCGGTCATCGAGGGCATCAACCGGTTCGGCGTGCTGCTCCCGCTGCTGGTGCCGGCGGCCGTGCTGGTCCTGCCGCTCATCGACCTGATCACCGCCGTCGTGCGCCGCACGTCCTACGGCATGTCGCCGTTCGCGCCCGACCGCGGCCACCTGCACCACCGGTTGATGGACATCGGCCACTCGCACCGCCGTTCGGTCCTCATCATGTACGCCTGGGCTTTCCTGTTCGCGTTCGGCCTGGTCGCGATGTCGAAGTGGGGTGTGCCGGTCCTCATGTTCCCCGTCGTGATCCTGCTCGCCGTCGGCCTCCTGGTGGTGCTGATGGCGGCGCCGCGCTGGCGCGGCAGGGGCGGAGCGCGCACCAGCGGCGGGGCGCCCTCCGACGACGACGGCCCGCCCACCGGCCCCATGCCGCCGGTCCCGCCGGTGAAGGGCCCGGTGCGCCGTCCGGCCGCCAACCCGGTCGACAATCCGGTGAACACCCAGGCCAAGCCGCCCGTCCGGCCGATGGAGGAGCCTCCGCACGGGCGCGCGCAGGCCGTCGGCGAAACGGTCATCCACGCCGTTCCGGGCAGTTCATGATCGCGAACTAGAAACGGCAGGTAAAAGCGGTCTTCCGTGAGCTTGTGATATCTTTCACGAGCAGGGAACCTCCGATGCGCAGGCTATGGAGGTAGCAAACGCTCGCTTGACAATTTGCCTTATGGAGCACCGATGCAGGCCAACGACGTGCGCGTCCTCAAAAGCGCCGCGCTTCCCACCCTCGGGGCGGGAGCGATCGTCGCGGTCGTGGCCCTCGTGGTCGCCGGCGGCAAAGGGATGTTCGGCGCGGTCGTCGGCGCTCTGCTGGTCGGGGTTTTCTTCAGTATCAGCGTGGTGGCCGTGAGCTATGCCGCAAAGGTCTCCCCCCAGATCATGGCCATCGCCGCGATGGTCAGCTATCTCGTCAAGGTGGTCGCCGTCATGGCGATGCTCTCCGCCTTCGGCGACACCGGCGCGTGGAATCCCAAGGCGTTCGCCTGGTCCGTGGTGGTCTGCACGATCGTCTGGACGGGTTTCGAGGTGCGCGCCTTCATGAAGACCAAGATGCTCTACGTGGACCCCGAGGCCAAGGTCCCCGGGAAGGGCGACTGATGGAGCCGGCGACCGGGCGGGTCCGATATGACTAGTCCTCTCTGCGCCTGCTATCGTCGGGCGCGCGATGAGCGAAAAGGAACGCCGGCCGGAGTCAGACGGTCGCGACTTCGCCGACGCCATGTGGGCGGTCCCCAGCTATCTTCTCGCCGGGATGGCTATCTACGGGGGCATCGGGTGGTTGCTGGACCGCTGGCTCGACATGTCCGCGTTCTTCCCCATAGGCATCGTCCTTGGGTTGGTGCTCGCCGGCTACGCGGTCTACCGGCGACACAGTCGCTGACTCTGTACGGCGACCGACTCGCCGAGGAAACTCCTGTGATCCATTACGACGTTGAAGGGAACGCCGCGTGAGTGCGCTGACGGTCCTGGCATCACCGGGCGACGAGTTCGGAGCGCCTACGCCTGGCGAGCTGTTCGATCTGCCCCCCATCATTCCCGGGGTCGACTGGTTCACCAAGCCGGTGCTGCTCGCCATCCTCAGCTCGATCCTTGTGATCGGCTTCTGCTGGGCTGCCTTCGCCAGCCCCAAGATCGTACCGAGGGGCGTCCAGAACGTCGCCGAGTACGGCTACATGTTCGTCCGCGACCAGGTCGCGCGGCCCTTCCTGGGCAAGGACGCCGACCGCTGGATGGGCCTGCTGGTCAGCGTGTTCTTCCTGGTGCTGGTCTGGAACCTCATGGGCGTCGTCCCCGTGCTCCAGTTCCCGGTCGCCTCGCACATCGCCTTCCCGGCCGTCCTCGCGATCTCGATCTACGTGCTCAAGGTCTACCTGGGCATGAAGCACCAGGGCGGCGTCGGCTACTTCAAGAACATGATGTTCCCGCCGGGCCTGCCCAAGCCGATCTACGTGCTGCTCGCCCCGATCGAGTTCCTGTCGAACATGATCATCGCGCCCTTCACGCACGCGGTGCGACTGTTCGCCAACATGTTCGCCGGTCACATGCTGCTGGCGTTCTTCAGCATGGTGGGCTTCTGGTTCCTGTTCGAGAAGCTGACCCCCCTGGGCGCTCCGGTCGGTGTCGTCGGCGTGGTCATGACGATCATCCTCACCGGCTTCGAGATGTTCATCCAGTTCCTGCAGGCGTTCCTCTTCGCCATGCTGGCCGCGATGTACATCGGCGGCGCGCTGCACGCAGAGCACTGAGAACCACCAACCGGAATATCCATGACCGGTGAGACTCCGCTTCACCGGCCGTCCAGTAAAGGAAAACAGCAATGAGCGTTCTCGCTGAGGTCTCCGGCAACGTCACCGCCATCGGTTACGGTCTCGCCGCCATCGGCCCCGGCATCGGCGTCGGCATCATCTTCGGTCAGGGCGTGCAGGCCATCGCGCGCCAGCCCGAGGCTTACGGCCTGATCCGCCAGAACATGCTCCTTGGCTTCGTCCTCACCGAGGCCCTCGCCCTGATCGGTCTGGTCGCGCCGTTCATCTTCGCGAACATCTAAAGACCAGAAGAATCCCTGACGAAAGGCTGCACCCATGACACTCGCAGCTACGCTCCTCGCGGCGGAGGAGGGCGGCAACCCTCTCATCCCGCATCCCTATGAGCTCGTCGTCGGTATCTTCTCCTTCGCCGTCGTCTTCTTCGTCGTCGGACGGATGCTTGTCCCGCGTATCCAGAAGACGCTGGCCGAGCGCACCGACGCGATCGAAGGCGGCATCAAGAAGGCGGAGGAGGCCCAGGCCGAGGCGCAGGCACTGCAGCAGCAGTACCGCGACCAGCTGGCCGAGGCCAGGCAGGAGGCGGCCCGGCTGCGCGAGGAGGCTCGCGAGCAGGCCGCCCAGATCAAGACGGAGCTCCGTGAGGAGGCGCAGGCCGAGGCCCGCCGCCTCATCGAGGCTGCGCACGCGCAGATCGAGGCCGACCGCCAGCAGGCGTTCGCCCAGCTCCGCGCCGAGATCGGCCGCCTGTCCACCGACCTGGCCGGCCGCATCGTGGGCGAGTCCCTCGAGGACGAGGCCCGGCAGCGCCGCACCGTCGACCGGTTCCTCGACGAGCTCGAGAGCTCCAGCGCGCAGGCGGTGCGCTAATGAGAGGCCTGAGCAGAAGCTCGCTGGCAGAGGTCGAGGAGCGCTTCAACGCGGTCGCCGGCAGCGCCGACCTCGGCGCGCTCTCCGACGAGCTGTTCGCGATCGCCGATCTGCTCGACCGCGAGCACGGCCTGCGCCGCGCCTTGTCCGACCCCTCCAGGTCGGCGGAGATCAAGGCCGGCTCCGTGCGGGCCCTGCTCGCGGGCAAGGTCGGCGAGGCCGCGCTCGCCACCACCGAGGCCGCCGTGTCGGCCAGGTGGTCGCGCGCGAGTGACCTCGCCGACGTCCTCGAACGGCTCGGCGTCGTCGCCGCCGCCGCGGAGGCCGAGAGCCAGGGCACGCTCGACGAGGTGGAGGACGAGCTCTTCCGCTTCGGCCGCGTGGTCGCCGCCAACCCCGCCCTGCGCCGCGCGCTCGCCGCCGGCGACGCCCCGGAGGAGGGCAAGCGGCAGCTGCTGAGCGACCTGCTCGGCGGCAAGGCGGCGATGGCGAGCCGGCGCCTCATCACGCAGGTGGCAGTTCACCCGCGAGGACGTAGCCTGGAAGCAGGCTTGGAGGAGTTCGGCCAGCTCGTCGCGCAGCAGCGCCAGCGCTATGTCGCGGTGGTGCGCAGCGCCGTCGAGCTGACCGACGAGCAGAAGCAGCGCCTGGCGACGTGGTTGCGCACCTCCTACGGCCGCGACGTGCACCTGAACGTCGAGGTGGATCCGCGAGTGCTCGGTGGCTTCTCGGTCCGCATCGGCGACGAGATCATCGACACCACCATTGTGGGACGAATCGAAGAAGTCCGCCGCCGGTTGGCCGGCTAGGCGAAGAGGGAGACAGAGTAGAGATGGCGGAGCTTACGATCCGGCCGGACGAGATCCGGGACGCGCTTGAGCGCTTCGTCCAGGCGTACGAACCGGAAGGCGCCGCGCGCGAGGAGATCGGGACCGTCGTCGACTGTGGCGACGGCATCGCCCATGTCTCCGGCCTTCCCTCGGCGATGGCGAACGAACTGCTGGAGTTCGAGGACGGCACGCGCGGTCTGGCCCTGAACCTCGACACCCGTGAGATCGGTGTCGTCATCCTGGGCGACTTCAGCAAGATCGAGGAGGGCCAGACGGTCCGCCGGACGGGCGAGGTCCTGTCCGTGCCGGTCGGCGACGGCTTCCTCGGCCGCGTGGTCGACCCGCTGGGCAACCCGCTCGACGGCAAGGGCGCCATCGAGGCCGAGGGCGTTCGCGCCCTTGAGCTGCAGGCCCCGTCCGTCGTCCAGCGGCAGCCGGTGAAGGAGCCGCTGCAGACCGGCATCAAGGCGATCGACGCCATGACGCCGATCGGCCGCGGCCAGCGCCAGCTCATCATCGGCGACCGCGGCACGGGCAAGACCGCGATCGCCGTGGACACCATCCTCAACCAGCGCGAGAACTGGGCGACCGGCGACCCGACGAAGCAGGTCCGCTGCGTCTACGTCGCGGTCGGCCAGAAGGGCTCGACGATCGCGCAGGTCAAGGCCCGCCTGGAGGAGGCGGGCGCGATGGAGTACACCACCATCGTCGCCTCCCCGGCCTCCGACCCCGCGGGTTACAAGTACCTCGCCCCCTACACCGGCTCGGCCATCGGCCAGCACTGGATGTACCAGGGCAAGCACGTCCTGATCGTCTTCGACGACCTGACCAAGCAGGCCGACGCCTACCGCGCCGTCTCCCTGCTGCTGCGCCGCCCGCCGGGCCGTGAGGCCTTCCCGGGCGACGTGTTCTACCTCCACTCCCGTCTGCTGGAGCGCTGCGCCAAGCTCTCCGCCGACATGGGCGGCGGCTCGATGACCGGTCTGCCGATCATCGAGACGAAGGGCAACGACGTCTCGGCGTTCATCCCGACCAACGTCATCTCCATCACCGACGGTCAGTGCTTCCTTGAGACGGACCTGTTCAACGCCGGTGTCCGCCCCGCCATCAACGTCGGCATCTCGGTCTCCCGAGTCGGTGGCTCGGCGCAGATCAAGGCCATGCGGAAGGTCGCGGGCACGCTGAAGCTGTCGCTGTCGCAGTACCGCGACCTGGAGGCGTTCGCCGCGTTCGCCTCCGACCTCGACGCCGCCTCCCGCGCCCAGCTGGACCGCGGTCAGCGGCTGGTCGAGCTGCTCAAGCAGCCGCAGTACTCCCCGTTCCCCGTGGAGAAGCAGGTCGTGTCGGTGTGGTCCGGCACCACCGGTGAGCTCGACGAGGTGCCGGCCGAGGACGTGCGCCGCTTCGAGGCCGAGTTCCTGGACTACCTCCAGAGCTCGCGCAAGGGCGTCTTCGACGCCATCCGCGAGACCAAGGAGCTGTCGGACGACACGGTGACCGCTCTGAAGGACGCCATCACGGAGTTCAAGAAGGGCTTCACCACCTCCTCCGGTGAGCTGCTGGTCAAGGATGAGCCGGTGGCGCCGCTCGGCGCCCACGAGGTCGGCCAGGAGAAGATCCAGAAGGTCGTCCGCCCGGCGGAGAAGAAGTAGGCCATGGGTGCCCAGCTAAGGCTGCTGAGGCGGCGGATCACGTCGGTCAAGTCGACCGCCAAGATCACGCGCGCCCAGGAGCTCATCGCCTCTTCACGGATCGTGAGGGCGCAGCAGCGGATGCAGGCGGCGATCCCGTACGAGCGTGAGATCACTCGCGCCGTCACCGGCGTCGTCAGCAACGCGGCGAGCGTCGACCATCCGCTGACCGTGGCGAAGGAGAACCCCGCCAGGGCGGGCGTCCTCATCGTCACCAGCGACAGCGGGTTCTGCGGCGGCTTCAACGCCAACGTGCTGCGCGAGGCCGAGGCCCTGCGCGGTCTGTTGGAGGGCCGCGGGCTGACCGTGACGCCGTTCGTCACCGGGCGCAAGGGTGTCACCTGGCACACCTTCCGCAACCGGGAGATGGGCGGCAGCTGGGTCGGCTTCTCCCGTAAGCCGGCCTACGCCGACGCCAAGGAGATCGCCGCGATGCTGATCGACTCGTTCAAGGACGAGAACGGCATCGACGAGATCCACATCGTGTCGACCGAGTTCGTCTCGATGCTGGCGCAGAACGTCGTGGTCAAGCGGGTCCTGCCGCTGGAGGTCGAGGAGACCGAGGCGACCGAGTCCACCACGATCCCGCCGTACTTCGAGTTCGAGCCGACCGCGGGCGACGTGCTGGAGTCGCTGCTGCCGCGCTACGTGGAGTCCCGTATCTTCACGGCGCTGCTGCAGTCGGCGGCCTCCGAGGAGGCCGCGCGGCGGCGCGCCATGAAGTCCGCGACCGACAACGCCAACGAGCTGATGCGGGTGCTGACCCAGCAGATGAACCAGGCTCGCCAGGCCGAGATCACCCAGGAAATCAGCGAGATCGTCGGTGGCGCCAACGCGCTGGCTGACGCCGCAGCCGGGAAAGAGTGAAATGACTGCAGAGGCTGTTGAGACTGTAGAGAGTGCCGCGGGCGGCACCGGCCGGGTGGCTCGTGTCACCGGCGCCGTCGTCGATGTGGAGTTCCCCGTCGACGCGATGCCCGAGATGTACAACGCGCTCAAGGTCGAGGTGACCCTCGGCGGCGAGACCAAGACCCTGACCCTCGAGGTCGCCCAGCACCTGGGCGACAACGTCGTCCGGGCCATCTCCATGCAGCCCACCGACGGTCTGGTCCGCGGCCACGCCGTGACCGACACCGGCGCGCCCATCTCGGTGCCCGTCGGCGACGTCGTCAAGGGCCACGTGTGGAACGCGCTGGGCGAGACGCTCGACGTGCCGACCTCCTCGCTCAAGATCACCGAGCGTTGGGGCATCCACCGTCCGTCGCCGGCCTTCGACCAGCTCGAGTCCCGTACCGAGCTGCTCGTCACCGGCATCAAGGTCATCGACCTGCTCACCCCGTACGTGCAGGGTGGCAAGATCGGTCTGTTCGGTGGCGCCGGTGTCGGCAAGACCGTTCTGATCCAGGAGATGATCCGCCGCGTCGCCCGTAACTTCGGTGGCACCTCGTGCTTCGCCGGTGTGGGCGAGCGCACCCGTGAGGGCAACGACCTCTGGCTGGAGATGGAGGAGGCCGACGTCCTCAAGGACACCGCGCTGGTGTTCGGCCAGATGGACGAGCCGCCGGGCACCCGTCTGCGGGTCGCCCTGACGGCGCTGACGATGGCCGAGTACTTCCGCGACGTCCAGAAGCAGGACGTGCTGCTCTTCATCGACAACATCTTCCGCTTCACGCAGGCCGGTTCCGAGGTCTCCACGCTGCTCGGCCGTATGCCGTCCGCCGTGGGTTACCAGCCGACGCTGGCCGACGAGATGGGTGTCCTCCAGGAGCGCATCACCTCGACGCGCGGTCACTCGATCACCTCCATGCAGGCGATCTACGTGCCCGCCGACGACATCACCGACCCGGCCCCGCACAACGCGTTCGCGCACCTCGACGCGCAGACCGTGCTGTCCCGGCCGATCTCGGAGAAGGGCATCTACCCGGCGGTGGACCCGCTGGACTCCTCCTCCCGGATCCTCGACCCGCAGATCGTGGGCGAGGAGCACTACCGGGTGGCCCAGGAGACCAAGCGGATCCTGCAGAAGTACCGCGAGCTGCAGGACATCATCGCCATCCTCGGTATCGACGAGCTCTCCGAGGAGGACAAGGTCACCGTCCAGCGGGCCCGCCGCATCGAGCGCTTCCTGTCGCACCCGATGTACGCGGCCGAGGCCTTCACGGGCCAGCCGGGCGAGACCGTGCCGCTGGACGAGACGATCGCCTCGTTCAAGGGCCTGTGCGCCGGCGAGTACGACCACCTGCCCGAGCAGGCCTTCTTCATGGTCGGCGGCATCGACCAGGCCATCGCCAAGGCGAAGGAACTCGAGCGCTAGTCGCCCCGGCCATAGGGCGGGCGCGGCCCGTCCGGAGATACGGTGGTGGTGCGGCCGAGGCCGCGCCACCACCTGATCGGAAAGGAACCTGCACAAGTGGCCAAGCTACGCGTAGGGGTTGTCTCACCCGAGCGTGAGATCTGGTCGGGCGAGGCCGACATGGTGATTGCCAAGACCGTGGACGGCGAGATCGGTATTATGCCGCAACACGCACCCGTGCTCGGTGTTCTCGTCGAGGGCGGCGTGCTGCGCGTCAAGCGTGCGGAAGGCGAGCTGGTCGCGGCCGTCCACGGCGGGTTCATCTCCGTGGCCGACGACGAGGTGTCCGTGCTCGCCGAGGTGGCCGAGCTCGGTTCCGAGGTCGACGTCGCGGCCGCACGTGACGCGCTGGAGCGTGCGCAGGCCTCGATCGAGGCCAACCAGGAGGACGCCGACGCGGCGGTCGAGGCCCAGCGTGCCAAGGCCCGGCTGCGCGCCGCAGGCGAAGAGGTCTGAAGAACAACAAGCTAGGGGGCGGCATTGGTGGCAACGGTATTCATCTGCGTGCTACTGGTCGCCGCCCTGGTGGTCCTGCGCGGCTTCACGCTGGCCCGCTCGCGCGGCAGCGTCCCCTGTCGGCTGAGGGCAGCCGGCCACGGCTGGCGCGGCGGGGTAGCCCGCTACGCCGACGGGGAGCTCCACTGGATCCCGCTCATAGGTCTGCGACTGAGGCCGCGCCACGCGATCGCGAGGCGCGGCCTCGTCGTTTCGTCCCGTCGCGAGCTGGACAACGGGCTGTACGCGATCGACTGCGGCGGCTCCGCGAAGAACATCTCACTGGCGATGAGCGCCGATGCCCTGACCGGCTTTCTCGCCTGGCTGGAGTCCGCTCCGCCCAGCGCCTATCTCGACGTTGCCTAGATCTCTCTCTGTCACGGCACAGCCAGGCTGACCGCCACTCCCCGTACGGGGCCGAGGGCCTCCAGGGGGACGGCCTCTGACCCGCACGGGGCCGGCCGCCGTCACGGCCCGCCGCACCCGTCCGAGCGGTTCACCCCCTGACCACGTGGGCGGCCTAGCGGGTGGCGCCCGGCTTCCAGAGGATCTCCTCGCCCCCGTGGGCGACGCGGCAGAGGATGAACAGCAGGTCCGACAGGCGGTTCAGGTAGGCCGCCGCGAGCGGGTTCATGTCGTCGTGCGCCTCCAGCGCGGCCCAGGTGGTGCGCTCGGCGCGGCGTACCGTCACGCGGGCCACGTGCAGCGCGGCCGTCGCCGGGTCGCCGCCGGGCAGGATGAAGCTGCGCAGCGCCTTCAGCGGCTCGTTGAACCGGTCGCAGAGCTCCTCCAGCCGGTCGACGTACGCCTGCTCGACCCGCAGCGGCGGGAACTCCGGTTCGGCGACGACCGGCGTGGCGAGGTCGGCACCCAGGTCGAACAGCTCGTTCTGCACGCGTGACAGCACGTCCGCCACCTCGGCCGGGAGCGTGCCGTGGGAGAGCGCCACTCCGAGGTGGGCGTTGGCCTCCTCGACGTCGGCGTAGGCGGCCAGCCGCGAGTCCGTCTTGGGGACGCGGCTCATGTCGGTGAGCGCCGTGGTGCCGTCGTCGCCGGTGCGGGTGTAGATGCGGGAGAGGACGACCGGCTTGTCCTTGTCCGAGCGCGTCATGGGGTCAGCGTAATGACAAATGTCATCGAGAAGGGACGCGGGGCGCATGTCGGAGCCATGATTTCTCCGACTACCAGGGCGAATGCCGCTGACGGCACTATTGCCTCATGACGAAGGAGAGGACCTGATGCTCGAGATCAGCGAGCTGCGTAAGCGCTTCGCGGGCGGGCCCGGCTCGCCGGAGGGCAAGCTTGCGCTGGACGGGATCGGTTTCGCCGTGCGGCCGGGCGAGATGTTCGGGTTCGTCGGCGCGAACGGCGCCGGCAAGACGACGACGATGCGAATCGTCATGGGCGTGCTCCAGGCCGACGCCGGCTCGGTGAGCTGGCAGGGCCGCCCGCTGGCGTACGAGGACCGGCGCCGGTTCGGTTACATGCCGGAGGAGCGCGGGCTGTACCAGAAGATGCGCGTGGCCGAGCAGATCGAGTACTTCGGCCGCCTGCACGGCCTGAGCGGCGCGCGGGCCGCCGAGGCCACGGCCGCGCTGATCGAGCGGCTGGGCCTGGGCGAGCGGCGCGACGACGCCGTGGAGGGCCTGTCGCTGGGCAACCAGCAGCGCGTGCAGCTCGCGGTCGCGCTGGTGCACGACCCCGAGGTGCTGATCCTGGACGAGCCGTTCTCCGGGCTTGACCCGCTGGCGGTCGACACGCTGGCCACGGCGCTGCAGGAGCGCTGCCGGGGCGGCGTGCCGGTGATCTTCTCCAGCCACCAGCTCGACCTGGTCGAGCGGCTGTGCGACTCGGTCGGCATCGTGTCGTCCGGCCGGATGGTGGCGAGCGGAACGGTCACTGACCTGCGGGCCGCCGAGGGCGGCACGCTGCGCGTCGTGGTGCGCGACCCGGCTCCGGGGTGGGCCGACGGCCTGCCCGGCGAGCTGAGCGTCGTGGACGGGCGGCACGTCCTGCTCGTGAACGCCGCCGCCGGCCGCGACCAGGGCGACGACCAGGAGATCCTGCGCCGGGCCATGAAGGCCGGGCAGGTCGAGCACTTCGGGGTCGAGCAGCCGACCCTCACCGAGATCTTCAAGGAGGCCGTGGCATGAACGGGCTGGCACTGGTGGCGCGCCGGGAGATCGCCACCCGGATCAGGACCAGGGCGTTCCTCGTCAGCCTGCTCGTCACCGCTGTGCTGGTGGGCGCCGCCGCGTTCGCGCCCAAGCTGATGGGCGGCCCCGACGCGTACACGCTGGGCACCGTGAACGCGCAGCGGCTGCCGCTGGAGGCGGCGGCGCCGGAGTCGGAGTTCGCCTGGAAGGCGTTCCCCGACGAGGCGGCCGCCAGGAAGGCGCTGCTCGGCGGCGACGTGGACGCGGTGCTCGTCGGCGACGCCAAGGTGCTCACGGACGGCGAGATCGACCAGGAGCTCGGCGTGCTCCTGCAGAGCACGAATCGTGAGGTGAAGCTCGGAGCCTCCGGGGTGCGGATCGCGCCGCTGCAGATCGAGTCGGTCGGCGCCGACACCCGTTACCAGGCCGCCCGCACGGGCATCGCCGTGGTGCTGGTGCTCGTGCTGTTCATGCTGCTGATCGGCCAGGCGACGATGGTCGGGATGGGCGTGGTGGAGGAGAAGGGCAGCCGGATCGTGGAGATCCTGCTGACCTCGATCCGCCCCTGGCAGCTGCTCGGCGGCAAGATCCTCGGCTTGGGCGTGCTCGGGCTGGTCAACCTGGTCACGATCCTCGTGGTGGGCGTCGCCGCGGCCGTCGGCTCAGGGGTGGCGACGGACTTCCCGCCCGGCATGCCGGGCATCGTGGCCGGCGTCGTCGTCTGGTTCGTCCTCGGCTACGCGTTCTTCGCGACGCTGGCCGCGGCGCTGGCCTCGCTGGTCTCCCGCCAGGAGGAGGTCGGCAACGTGATGTCGCCGCTGACGATGCTCATCATGGTCACCTACGGCGTCGCCTTCTACGCGACCGCGGAGCCGACCGGCACGCTGGCCACCGTGATGTCGATGATCCCCCCGTTCTCCTCGATGGTGATGCCGGTGCGGACCGCCGCGGCCGAGGTGCCGCTGTGGCAGGTCGGGCTGGCGCTCGCGCTCATGGCGGCGGCCGTGGTGGCCGTGCTGGCCATCGGCGCGAGGGTCTACGAGCGGGCCGTCCTGCGCACCGGCGCCCGGGTCCGGCTCGGCGACGTGCTGCGCGCCAAGTAGCGCGGGCGTAGGTGGGGGAGATCGCGCAGGCGCGCCGCCTGTGCTGGTGGATGCTGAACTCGTTCCTCGGGCTGCTGTGGGGCGGGATGGCGCTGAGCGCCCTGGCCGAGGCCGGCCGGGGCGCTGAGCCGTGGCCGCTGCTGGCCGTGTCCGTGGCCGCCGCCGCCGGGTTCACGGCGCTCTATCTGCGGCTGGTGAACGCGGTGATCGAGTCGAGGTACCCGGTGCGGCCCATCGTGGCGAGCGGGATCCTGGCGGTGGTGGCGGCGGGGACGGGCGGGGCGCAGCCGTTCGGGGCGGGGCTGGCGCTGGTGGCCTGGCTGGCCGTCGTCGCCGTCGGTGTCTCGCGCCGGCGGGCGTTCGCGCTGGGGGCGGGCACGACACTCCTGGGGGTCGCGTTGAGCGTCGCCGCCGCGGCGACCGGGTGGTGGCAGCTGCTGGACATGCCGGACGCGCGGGGACCTGTGTGGCTCGGCGCCGTGGCCGTCTCGAACACCTTCATGTACGTGGTGATGTGCCTGGCCTGCGTCGTGTCCAACCGGCTCTGGGTGTGGATCTACCGGCTGGCCGTGCGGGCCCACGAGGGCATGGAGGCGCACGCCCGGCTGGCCGTCGCGGAGGAGCGGCTGCGCTTCGCTCGGGACCTGCACGATCTCGTCGGGCACCGGCTGTCGGCCATCGCCGTCAAGACCGCGCTGGCCGTGCGCCTGTCCGACGCCGACATGGGGGCGGCCCGCGACGAGATGGCCGCGGTGAACGGCCTGACCCGTACGGCCCTGCGCGAGCTGCGCGAGGCGGTGCGCGGCTACCGGCGGCTGGACCTCGGCGCCGAGCTGGCCAGCGTGCGGGGCGTGCTGGAGGCGGCCGGCGTCCGGTGCGAGCTGCGCCTGCCGTACCGGGAGCCGCCGGAGGAGGTCGCGGCGGTGTTCGCCTACGCCGTGCGGGAGGCCGTCACGAACGTGCTCAAGCACAGCGCGGCGACGTTCTGCGCGATCACGCTGAGTTTCACCGCCGAGCGGGCCGAGCTGGAGGTGCGCAACGACGGCGCGCAGACCCGGCAGCCGGACGGCGAGACGGGGCACGGGCTGCACGGGATGCGGGAGCGGATGGCGTCGCTGGGCGGCGAGATCACGGCCCGGCAGGGGACAGACGGCCACTTCATCCTCAAAGCGGTCGTGTCACTGCCGATTCCTGGGTAGGGGTAAAGAATCGGAGGGAGTTTCGGCCCTCCCGAACGCCCTGCCACAGGGTAAGCCGGCATCGCGTGCGGTCGCGCGGTGTGAATGAGGAGGTGGCATGCGAGTCCGGGGCAATCCGAAAGCCCAGGTGGTGCAGATCGGCGCCCGGCTCGACGCCGGAACGTCGGCCGGGGTCCGCGCCCGGCTGCACGACGCGGTGGACTCCGGTGAGGGAGACCTGATCCTCGACCTGTCCAAGCTGGAGATGATCGACGCCACCGGCCTGGGCGTTCTCGTGGGCACGCATCGGCGCGCATTCGCCGGGGAGCGCCGTCTCGTCCTCCGGGGAGTGCCGCCGCGGATCATGCGCGTCCTGGCGGTGACCCGGCTGAACCGGGTGCTGCGCGTCGAGGCGGAGGAAGCCGCGGTGGCCTGACGGGGCGGCGGCTCATCGCGGAGCGGGCGACGACGATGCCGTAGCCCGCTCTCTTCGTGTCCGGAAACCGGCGTTCGCGAAAAAACAACAGCCTAAATACCGATTGTCAGGGGTGTTTTATCCCCGTCTCGCACCGCAAAGTAAGCACAATCCGTAATCAACGCTTCACGGTTCACCGAGCGATCTGCGGAAGATGTGCGAGGCCACCTCGACGAGTTCGCCGATGTCCGGCGAAGGGCTCGCGAGGATCCATTCGATGAGCAACTCTTGTAGCGCTCCAATAGCGCCGAGCGCCACGAGCCGCCGATTGAGGCCGCCGCCCACCGGGAATTCGGCCGACGCCTCCTCGATCAGCCGGGCGAACGCGTCCACCGCGCGCTGCCGCGAGGCCGTCAGAACGTCACCCGACCGGCGCACCTCAAGATGCATGATCCGGGCCCGCCGCCAGTCCGCCGTGGCGAATTCGATATACGCGCGGATCCCGGCCTCCACCTTGCCCTCAAGGCTGTGCGGGGCCTCCTGCAGGACCTTGGCCACGTAGGAGAGGCTCTCCTCCACGCAGCGTTCGTGCAGTGCCTGAAGCAGCTCCTCGCGTCCCCCGAAACATTCGTAGAAGGCGCGGTTGGAGATCCGCGCCTCCGAGCACAGCCTTTCGATGGTCGTCGCCGCGAAACCCGGCTTCGCGTATAGCGTGTACGCGGCCGTCATCAGCCGCTCGCGTCTGTCTGCCAGCCTTTGCTCGGCTGACATTCCCCGGTAAGACCGGTTCACATTCCACCCGTCCAACATGATCGTGGCCCCCAGAGCACACAATTATGGACGGATGATCCGCTTTGGGAAAGGGCGCGGAGTTTACCTCTTACGTCGGCCGTGCAAGAACGTGACAATCCTGATCGGCCGCTCAAGCTCCTCGGGCCGGCAGGCGAACGAGGTGAGGTTCATGCCGGGCAGCGCGAAACGCCGACTGCCTCACCCACCGCCTGCGCGTCCTGCTGGGGGAGCGTCAGAAGAGGGTGGGGTTCTCCGGCTCGATGCCGCGCAGCGCGGCGTAGTCGAGGGTGACGCAGTCGATGCCCCGGTCGGCGGCCAGCACGCGCGCCTGCGGCTTGATCTCCTGGGCGGCGAACACGCCGCGCACCGGCGCGAGCAGCGGATCGCGGTTGAGCAGCTCCAGGTAGCGGGTGAGCTGCTCGACGCCGTCGATCTCGCCGCGCCGCTTGATCTCGACCGCCACGGTCGCGCCGCTCGCGTCACGGCACAGGATGTCGACGGGGCCGATCGCCGTCATGTACTCGCGGCGGATGAGCGAGTAGCCGTCGCCGAGCGTCGTGATGTGCTCGGCCAGCAGCTCCTGCAGATGCGCCTCGACGCCGTCCTTGATCAGGCCCGGGTCGACGCCCAGCTCGTGGCTGGAGTCGTGCAGGATCTCCTCCATGGTCAGCACCAGCTTCTCGCCGGTCTTGCCGTGGGTGACCGTCCAGGTGCCGCCGTCCTCCTTGAGCTTGCACGGCGGGTTCATCCAGTTGAGAGGCTTGAAGGCACGGTCGTCGGCGTGGATGGACACGCTGCCGTCCGCCTTGATGAGAACGAGCCGGGGAGCCATCGGCAGGTGCGCCGTGAGCCGTCCGATGTAATCCACGCTGCATCGCGCGATGACCAACCGCATGACGGTCCACCTTAGCGGCTCTGGAAAACTGGACGCATGGCGTTCGACAGCGTGGGAGCGACGGCACTCCCCATCTGGGTGGCCGGGATGACATGAGCCCGCGCAGAGCCCGCCGCAGGGAGCCCCCGCCCCGCCCTGCCGGCTTCCCCCGGGGCACGGACCGCGTCGAGGAATGGCCCGACGGCGAGTGGAAGGTGCGCATGCTCACCGGCGCGTCGTCCGGCAAGAGCTACCGTTGTCCGGGCTGCGACCAGGAGATCCCCGGAGCCAAGCCGCACGTGGTGAGCTGGCCGAACTGGCCCGGCGGCGACGAGGAGCGGCGACACTGGCACACGGCGTGCTGGCGCAAGCGGCTCGACCGCGGTCCGGGCCGCAGCCGCTACTGACGCCTGACCCCCTCCTTCCGCAGACGAACCACAGGCGCACGAACTCTCGAAAGGACCGAAGTGGAGATCCGCGCGGGCACCGAGCTGCCGGCCAGGCGTGAGCCGATCGAGCTGCACACCGGCGACGGCCTGACCCTCGTGGGGGAGCTGGCCCAGCCCCTCGACCGCCCCCCGGTGGCCACGCTGGTCACCCTGCACCCGCTGCCCACCCATGGCGGCTTCATGGACAGCCACGTCTTCAAGAAGGCGGCCAACCGGCTGCCCGCGCTCGCCGACCTCGCGGTGCTGCGCTTCAACACACGCGGGACGTCCTCCGAGCGCGGCACCTCACAGGGGGACTTCGACGGCGGCGAGGGCGAGCGCTTCGACGTGGCCGCCGCCCTGGAGTACGCCGAGTACCACGACCTGCCCCGCGTGTGGGTGCTCGGCTGGTCGTTCGGCACGGAGCTGGCGCTGAAGTGGGCGCACGACCCGCTGGTGGAGGGGGCGATCCTGCTCTCGCCGCCGCTGCACCGCGCCAAGGACGACGACCTCGACGCGTGGGCGCGCTTCGGCCGGCCGCTGACGGTGCTGGTGCCGGAGTTCGACGACTACCTGCGGCCGGAGGAGGCGCGGGAGCGGTTCGCGCGGGTGCCGCAGGCCGAGGTGATCGGGGTGGACGGGGCCAAGCACCTGTGGGTGGGGGAGCCGTACGTCCGGATCGTGCTGGACGAGATCGTCAAGCGGGTCAACCCGGCCGCGTACCCGCTGCCCACGCACGTCTGAGCGCACAGGCGGACGCGCCTGTGGAGATTTTCTTCACTCCGAAGATTGTTCTGATGAAATCTGTCAGAAGATCTGGACGAAAGCCACATCCTGATTAACAATCCGAGCAACTGAAGATCGTGGAGGCGCCGGGCGGGCTGACCGCGCGGCGTCCCGCCTCGGCGCTTGCGAGGGCGGATGCGCGTTGGTCGTGGGCTCGTCGTGATGATATTGGCAGGGGCGGTCGCGGCGGCGCCCCTGGATGAACCGGCTTCGGCCGCCGCACTCCGACAACAGGTTCCCTCCCACGGCACCCTCCGCGGGCCGGCCCCCGGGGGGACGGGCGCGGACCCGGCCGAGACCTCCGCGCTGGCGCTGGCCCGCCGCGACGGGAAGCGGGTCGAGGTCGAGTCGTTGCGCACGGAGACCCGCCAGGTCTTCGCCAAGCCCGACGGCACGTTCACCCTGGAGCAGTACGCCCGTCCGGTACGCGTCCGCAAGGCCGACGCCTGGGTCCCCGTGGACACCACGCTGCGCCTGCGCCCCGACGGCGCGGTGGAGCCGGTCGCCGCGGCGGCCGGTCTCAGGTTCTCCGGCGGCGGCCCAGGCCCGCTGGCCCGCCTGTCGCGCGGGGCCAAGGCCCTGGAGCTCGGCTGGCAGGGCACGCTCCCCAAGCCCACCCTCAACGGCGACACCGCCACCTACGCCGAGGTCATGCCGGGAGTGGACCTCCAGGTCACCGCGGACGTGGACGGCTTCTCGCACATCCTGGTGGTCAAGTCGCGTGAGGCGGCGGCGAGCCTGACCGACCTGACGTACCCGCTGGCCACCAGCGACCTGTCGCTGAAGGCGGACAAGGCGGGCAACCTGGAGGCCCTCGACGGTGGCGGCGGGACGGTGTTCATCGCGCCCACGCCGACGATGTGGGACTCCGAGGGCATCACCAGCCCGCAGGCGCTCAAGGAAGGCCGCTCCCCGGAGGCCAGGCAGGCCACGATGGGCGTGGAGCTGGCGGGCAGGCGGCTCAAGCTGAAGCCGGACAGGAAGATGCTGGCCGACCCCAAGACCCGCTTCCCCGTCTACCTGGACCCGTACTTCTCGGCCGCGCGCGGCTCGTGGACGGCGGTCTGGAGCAACTGGCCCAGCTCCAACTACCTGAACTCCAGCGACGTCGCCAGGGTCGGCCACGTCGAGTCGCAGAAGAACCGGTCCTTCTTCCAGATGTCGTCCGGGACGACGATCCACGGCAAGCAGATCATCAAGGCGACGCTGCGCACCTACGAGACGTGGTCGTACTCGTGCAGCGCCCGCAAGGTGGAGGCCTGGGGGACCGGCGCGATCAGCAAGAGCACCACCTGGAACAACCAGCCGTCGTGGACCAGGCTGCTCTCCACGGTGAACGTGGCCAAGGGCTGGGGCTCCTCCTGCCTGCCCGGCGGCGTGGAGTTCGACGTCACCTCGTGGGCCGCGGACGCCGCCGCCAAGAAGTGGAACTCCATGACCATCGGTCTGCGCGCCACCAGCGAGACCGACGTCTACGCCTGGAAGAAGTTCAAGAACAACCCGACCGTCGTCATCGAGTACAACTCCATCCCGTCCGACCCCGTGGCCGCCGACGCGTGGTCCGACCCGGGCGGCGCCTGTACCTCCGGCGACGGGCGGCCGGTCATCCCCACCGCCACGCCGAAGCTGTGGGCCAAGCTGAAGGACGCCGACAACTCGGTCAAGGGCCGGTTCGAGTGGTACAACGCCGCCGGGACGAAGACCGGTGAGTACGTCACCGCGACCGGCTCGTCCGGCGGCGCCTACTACGCGACGATCCCGACGAGCCTGTACGCCGACGGCGCGCTCATCCGCTGGCGGGTCCGCGCCGAGGACGGCAAGGCCACCAGCGCCTGGAGTCCCTGGTGTGAGGCCACCGTGGACGCCACGGCCCCCGGCAGGGAGCCGGTCGTGACCTCACCCGAGTACGCCGAGACCGGCTGGAACGACGGCGTCGGCCTGGCGGGCACGTTCAGGTTCGAGCCCAACGGCGTGCCGGACGTGGCCGCGTACGTCTACGGACTCGACACCACGCCCAAGACCGAGGTCGCCCCGGGCGCCGACGGCACGGCCACGATCGCGCTCACCCCACGCCATGACGGGCCCAACGTCCTGTCGGTGCGCAGCAAGGACCGCGCCGGCCAGTCCGGCCCGATCCGCACGTACGTCTTCAACGTCAACTCGGGCCGGGCGCCCAGCGGCCACTGGGCCCTGGACGAGGGCCAGGGCACCGTGGCCGCCGACGCGGCCGACGCCCACCCCGCGACGCTGAACGGCGCGACGTGGACGGCCGGCAAGACCGGGTCGGGGCTGCGCCTGGCCAGTGCGTACGCGCAGACCTCCAGCCCCGTCATCGACACGAGCCGCAACTTCACCGTCACCGCCTGGGCCCGCCTGACGGCCAACACCGCCACCGCCACCGTGCTCACCCAGGAAGGGGCGAGGACCGGCGGCTTCGCGCTCCAGTACTCGAAGCCCGACGACCGCTGGGCGCTGGCCCGCGCCGGAACGGACGCCGACGGCGCCGCGACGGTCCGCGCCCTCTCCGCGGCGGCCCCGCGGCTGAACGAGTGGACCCACCTGACCGGCGTCTACGACGCCGCGGCGGGCCAGATCTCGCTCTACGTCAACGGCAAGCTGGAGTCCACGGTCGCCTGGACCAAGCCGTGGAACGCCACCGGGCCACTCACGATCGGCCGCGGCAAGGTCAACGGCGCCGCGGCGGAGTTCTGGCCGGGCGACGTGGACGAGGTCCGCGTCTACGGCCGGGCGATGTTCGCCGACGAGGTGGCCGACCTGGTCAACAGCGCCGCGACCCTGGTCGGGCACTGGGAGCTGGACGAGGAGACCGGCGTGACGGCCGCCGACTCCTCCGGCCGCGGCACGGCGGCGACCCTCGGCGGCGCCGCCTCCTGGACCGCCGGCTGGCTGGACGGCGCGCTGGCGCTCGACGGCGTCAACGGTTACGCCCAGGCCGCCGCTCCGGCCGTGAACACCAAGACCGGGTTCACGGTCGCGGTCTGGACGCAGCTCGACTACCTGCCGGCCCGGGACACCTCCGCCGTCTCCCAGCCGGGCAACCGGGCCGCGGGCTTCCAGCTCGGCTTCGACAAGGAGCAGAGCAGATGGACGCTCGGCATGGCGGCCTCCGACGCCGACACCGCCGCGCTGGTGCGGGCCCGCTCGGACGCCGTCGCCGTGCCCCTGGAATGGACGCACGTGGCCGGCGTCTACGACGCCCTGCGGAGTGAGCTGCGCGTCTACGTCAACGGGCAGCTCACCACCACCAGCGTCACCAGCCACGCGAGCGCGTGGAACGCCGTCGGCGCTCTCCAGCTCGGCCGGACCAAGAGCGCGGGCGCCTTCACCGGCTACTGGCCCGGGACGATCGACGACGTACGCCTCTACGACGGACCCCTCAGCGTCGAGCAGATCGCCCAGCTCGCCGCCCAATGAATCCGCCGGGGGCCTCGACCGAGGCCCCCGGCCCCTTCCACGACCCCTCAGATCTCGCCGAATCCGCCCAATAACCCCCCTTACCGATTGGGTGATCATGGATACACCGTCCGAGTCAGATCTGTCCGAGTCCTATTGGAATCGTTTACAGGGCGCGATGCGCGAGTCGGCGTGGCCACGCCGGCTGGCGGCCGTGCTGTCCGTCCTCGTCCTCGCACCCCTGGCGCCCGCCCAGCCCGCGAGCGCCGCGCCCCGCACGGCACCGGTGGTGCAGAAGGAGAAGCCCGTCACCGGCAAGCCCGTGCCGGTGCTGCCCGAGCTGGCCGACCCGACCGAGAAACAGGCGTGGAAGGCGCCGCCAGGCGTGACCTGGCCCAAGCCGCAGGCCGTCGAGCTGGGTGGCGCCGCCCAGCTCAAGGCCGCCGACTCGTCCTTCCCCGTACGGCTGGCCGAACCCGCGAGCGGCGACGCGAAGACGGCCAAGGCCGCCGACGCCGGTCCGGTACGGGTGGAGCTGCTCGACACCGCGCAGACCCAGCGCGCCGGGCTGCTCGGCGTCGCCCTCCGGGTCTCGCCCGGCCAGGGCGTCGCGGCCAAGGCCGGCAAGACCCGGCTCCAGTTCGACTACTCGGGCTTCCGCTACGCGTTCGGCGGCGACTACGGCTCCCGGCTGCGCATGGTCAAGCTGCCCGACTGCGCGCTGACGGCCACCACAGGAGCGAACTGCCCCCTGCCGGAGCCGGTGCCCTCCAAGAACGACACGAAGGCCGGCACGATCACCGCCGAGCTCGACACCCCCGCCCTGTACGCGGTGACGGCGGCGTCGTCGGGACCGGCGGGCGACCACGCCGCCACCTCCCTCGCCCCGTCGGCGAGCTGGAGCGTCGGAGCCCAGTCGGGTGACTTCAACTGGGACTACGACCTGAGAAGTCCACCGGCGCTGGGCGGCGACGAGCCTGAGCTGTCGATCGACTACTCCTCGCAGAGCGTGGACGGCCGCACCGCCTCCACCAACAACCAGACGTCCTGGGTCGGTGAGGGCTTCGAGCTGAACCCCAGCGGCTACGTCGAGCGCCGTTACAAGTCCTGCATGGTCGACGGCAAGAAGACCGGCGACCTGTGCTGGAGCGGGGAGAACGTCACCCTGTCGCTCGGCAACTCGGCCATCGAGCTGGTGAAGGACGCCACGACCAAGCAGTGGCGGCCCAAGCGCGACGACGGCACCCGCATCGAGTACCTCACCGGCGCCACCAACGGCGACAACAACGGCGAGTACTGGCGCGTCACCGGCGCCGACGGCACCCAGTACACCTTCGGCCTGAACCGCCTGCCCGGCTGGGCCACCGGCAAGCCGGAGACGAAGTCGGTGCAGACGGTTCCGGTGTTCGGCAACAACAGCGGGGAGCCCTGCTACAACAGCACCCCGGCCAACGCCTGGTGCCAGCAGGCCTACCGGTGGAACCTCGACTACGCGGTGGACACCCACGGCAACGCCACCACGTACTGGTACGCCCAGGAGAAGAACTACTACGGCCGTAACATGAAGCCCGAACAGGGCACCGTGTACGACCGCGCCGGGTACCTCACCCGCATCGACTACGGCTACCTGCAGAACGAGCTGTTCACCAAGGCTCCCGCCGCCCGCGTCGTCTTCGACGTGGCCGAGCGCTGCCTGCCCAGCGGCACGATCACCTGCGCCGCCGACCAGCTCAAGAAGGAGACCGCGAGCTCCTGGCCGGACGTGCCGTTCGACCAGATCTGCGACTCCGGCGTGAAGTGCACCGACCGTCTGGCGCCGACGTTCTTCACGCGCAAGCGCCTGACCAAGGTCACCACGCAGATCGTCAACGCCTCGGGCCAGTACACCCCGGTGGACTCCTGGACGCTGACACACCAGTTCCCCGCCTCCGGCGACGGCATGAGCCCGGCGCTGTGGCTGGCGTCGATCCAGCAGAGCGGCCACGTGGGCGGCACGATCACGCTGCCCAAGGTGACGTTCACGGGCGTCCAGCTGCCCAACCGGGTGGACGCCAACGAGGGCCGCGCCCCGCTGGTCAAGTGGCGCGTGCAGGCCGTGAACAACGAGTCCGGCGGCGAGCTGCGCGTCAACTACTCCGCCGCCGACTGCAAGCCCGGCGACGTGCCCACCGCCGACAAGAACACCAGGCGCTGCTTCCCGCAGCGGTGGTCACCGCCGAACGAGGCCGAGGTCACCGACTGGTTCCACAAGTACGTGGTCACGCAGACGATGGAGGTGGACCGCGTCGGCGGCGCGCCGAACGTCGTCACCGACTACGAGTACCTCGACGGCGCCGCCTGGCACTACGCCGAGAACGTCCTCGTCAAGGCCGAGCACCGCACGTGGGCCGACTTCCGGGGATACGGCCGCGTACGGGTGCGCCAGGGTGACGGGCAGGACGCCAAGCGCACGCTGACGGAGTTCCGGTACTTCCGCGGCATGCACGGCGACAAGCAGGCCGACGGCTCCAAGCGCAGCGCGCAGGTCACGGACACCGAGGGCGGCAAGCTCGACGACCTGGACCAGCTCGCGGGCTTCGAGCGGGAGGAGATCCTCTTCGACGGCGACGGCGGGGCCGTCCTGACCGCCACGCTGGAGGAGCCCTGGTCGGTCAAGACCGCCGAGTCCACGCAGGACGGCGTCACCAAGGCCGCGTACGTGGTCGAGCCCAAGTCCATGGTCACCCGCACCGCGCTGGAAGGGGGCAAGTGGCGGCGTACCGGCGAGGAGCGCGCGTACGACACCAAGGGCCTGCTCACCCAGGTGGAGGAGAAGGGCGACCTGGCCACGACGGACGACGACCAGTGCACCCGCTACACCTACGCCCGCAACGACACGAGCTGGATGCTCGACTACACCAGCCGGATCCAGAAGGTCGCCGCCGGCTGCGGCACCGCCGTGTCCAAGCTGGCCGCCGGTGAGATCATCTCCGACGAGAAGGTCCAGTACGACAACAAGGCGTACGGCCAGGCGCCGAGCAAGGGCGACGTGACCACGGTCGAGCACACCGTCTCCGGGGACGGCGCGACGATCGTCGAGAGCACCCACACCTACGACGCCTACGGCCGCGAGACCAGCGAGACCGACGCGGTGGGCACCAAGTCCACCACCACCTACGTCCCGGCGGCGGGCGCGCCCCCCACCGAGGTCAAGGAGGTCAACCAGCTCGGCCACGTCGATCGCACGCTGCTCGAACCGGCCTGGGGAGAGCCGTACGCCGAGATCGACGCGAACAACCGCCGCACCGACATGGAGTACGACGCGCTCGGCCGCCTGATCAAGGTCTGGCAGCCCGACCGCAGCAAGGCGGCCGGGCAGACGCCCAGCACCGAGTTCTCCTACACCATGCGCACCGACGGCCCGAGCGTCGTCACCACGAAGACGCTGAACGCGGACGGCACCTACAGCGCCAGCCACGAGCTGTACGACGGCCTGATGCGCAAGCGCCAGACCCAGGAGCCCGCGCCCCGCGACGACCAGACGCAGGACCCGGCGCTGCGTGACGGGCGCACGATCACCGACACCTTCTACAACTCGCTGGGCGAGGCGGCCAAGTCCAACACCGGCTACTTCGCCACCGGGGCGCCCTCCACCGACCTGCTCGGCGTCGCCGACGCGGATGTGCCGAACCAGGTCGTGGTGACCTTCGACGGCAGCGGGGACGTCAACGCCCAGATCCTCAAGGCGAAGGGCCAGGAGAAGTACCGGGTCAGCACCACGCAGCAGGGCGACCGGATGCACGTGACGCCGCCGCCCGGAGGCACCGCCACGACCCGCATCGGCGACGCCGACGACCGGCTCATCGAGTTGCGCCAGTACAAGGGCGCCACCCCGACGGGCGAGTACGAGGCCACCAAGTACTCCTACGACCACGCCGGCCGCCTGTCCACGGTGACCGACCCGGCGGGCAACGTGTGGCGTCACCACTACGACATGCGCGGCCGCGAGATCAAGATGGAGGACCCGGACAAGGGCGTCACGACGATGACGTACAACGACGCCGACGAGTTGGTCACCACGACCGACTCGCGCGGCAAGACGTTGTACTACGTCTACGACGAGCTGGGCCGCAAGAAGGAGCTGCACGAGGGCTCCGCGACCGGTCCGCTGCTGGCCGAGTGGCAGTACGACGCGCTGGCCAAGGGCCACATGAACGCCAGCGTCCGCTACGTGGGCGGGCAGGCGTACAAGGCCGAGATCAACGCCATCGACACCGACTACCGCCCGCTGCGCGAGACCGTCACCATCCCCGAGCGGGAGGGGAAGCTGGCCGGCTCGTACGTGCTCAACACCCGCTACACGATCGACGACCAGGTGCAGTCCGTCAGCTTCCCGGCCGCCGGCGGGCTGGAGGAGGAGTCGGTCGTCTACAGCTACGACGCGCTCAGCCAGCCGACCAAGGTCACCGGCCTGTCGACGTACGTGAACGCGACCCGCTACTCCAAGCTGGGCGAGACCCTGCAGTACGAGCTGGGCTCCGGGACGAAGAAGACCTGGCTGACCTACACCCACGACGAGGCGACCCGCAGGCTGTCCCGGATGCGGGTGGACAGGGAGGGCGCCCCGGCGACCGACCTGGACCTCAACTACAGCTACGACGCGATCGGCAACATCACCAAGATCGCCGACAAGGGCGCCAGCGGCCCCGACACGCAGTGCTTCACCTACGACCATCTGCGCCAGCTGACCTCGGCGTGGACGGCCAACGACGACTGCGCCAGCGGCACCCCGCAGTCGGACAAGATCGGCGGCGTGGCCCCGTACGCGGTCAGCTACGCCTACGACTCCACCGGCAACCGGCTCAAGGAGACCAAGCACGCCTTCGGCGGCGGGGGCGCGAGCACGCGTGACTACACCTACCCGGCCGCGGGCGGCAAGCAGCCGCACGCGCTGCAGACCGCCGGGCAGGACCTGTTCGAGTACGACGACGCCGGCAACACCACCAGGCGCAAGGTCGGCAACTCCGACCAGAGCCTGGTCTGGGACGCCGAGGGCAACCTGGAGTCGGTGACGGAGGCGGGCAAGACCACGTCCTTCGTGTACGACGCGGACGGCGACCGGCTGATCCGCAAGACGCCGACCGACTCCACGCTCTACATCGACGACATGGAGCTGCGCTTCGACTTCGCCAAGGACGCCGTCGAGCAGACCCGCTACTACACCATCGGCGGCGAGCCCATCGCGGTCCGCACGCCGGACAACCAGGTCTACTTCCTGGCCAACGACCACCAGGGCACCTCGCAGGCCGCGGTGAACGCCGCGACCGGTGAGCTGGCCGTACGGAGGACGACGCCGTTCGGCGAGAACCGGGGCTCGCCCCCGGCGTTCTGGCCGGGGCAGCGCGGGTTCGTGGGCGGCACGCAGGACGCCACCACCGGCCTGGTCCACCTCGGGGCCCGCGAGTACGACCCCAAGCTCGGGCGCTTCCTGTCGGTCGACCCGGTCATGGAGGAGCAGAACCCGCAGCAGCTCAACGCCTACGCCTACGCCAACAACAGCCCCGTCACCATGAGCGACCCCGACGGGCAGCTGTTCTGGGTCGTCGCCGTCATCGTGGTGAGGGTCTCGGCGCAGATCATCGCCAGGAGGCTGGCGATGGCCGCCGCCAGGCGGGCCGCCATCGCGGCGGCGCGTGCGGCGGCCAGGCGGGCCGCCATCGCGGCGGCCAAGCGCCGCGCGCTGGCGGAGGCAAGGAGGAGAGCCGCGGCCGAGGCCAAGAAGCGGGCCTTGGAGGCGGCGAAGAAGAAGGCCGCGGCCGCGGCCAGGAAGAAGCTCCAGGAACAGGCCAAGAAGAGAGCGGCCGAGAGAGCCAGGAAGGCGGCGACGGCACGGGCGCAGCGGCGGGCCGCGGCCGCGGCGAGAAGAGAGGCGAGGAGAAAGGC
The DNA here is from genome assembly GCF_040605905.1 of Nonomuraea sp. NPDC005501. Taxonomy (NCBI): domain Bacteria; kingdom Bacillati; phylum Actinomycetota; class Actinomycetes; order Streptosporangiales; family Streptosporangiaceae; genus Nonomuraea; species Nonomuraea sp. NPDC005501. The sequence continues at coordinate 71,968 of NZ_JBEXDT010000007.1, forward strand.
CGCCGACGCGGCGGCGAAGCGCCGGGCCTCCGCGGCGGCCAGGACCCGCAACAGGCGCTCCGGCCACGTCCCCAGGGGAATCCAGCAGGCCCGGCAGCGTCCGGCGCAGCGGCCCACGAGTCACAGGGCGCAGCAGCGGCAGGCACCGCCCAGGGACAGCCGGCAGCCGATGCAGCCACGGCCGAGCCAGATCTACCGCAACGACGGCTCGACCCAGCCGACCCAGTCCTACACCGTCTACCGCGACGGCCGGATGTACCCCGACGGACCGCCGCCCGCGGCCCGGCCCGGCGGCTCCGGCCAGGGTGAGCGGCAGATCTTCAGACCGGAGAAGATCGAGCCGGAGAACACCAGGACGGGCACGATCGCCGAGACCGGCTTCAAGGTGACGCAATACATGGACAAGAGCGGTCTGGCCGACGCTCTGGACATCATCTTCGGAGGGTTGGGAGGCTGACCAGCCTGTGACAGGACGCCGGCGCGGGACCCTCGTGGGCCCGCGCCGGTGGCGTTCCCGGGCGCCGAGTCCATAGAATCTTATTCGGTTTCGATTTCGAGGAGGCGGCGTGGGCGCGTTCGATCTCACTGGCAAGCAGGCTCTGGTCACCGGGGCGTCGAAGGGCATCGGACGGGCCATCGCGCTCGCCTACGCCGAGGCGGGAGCGGACGTGGCCCTCGTGTCCCGCTCGGCCGACTCCCTGTCCGAGGTAGCCAAGGAGGTCGAGGCCCGTGGCCGGCGTGCCCTGGTGATCCCCGCCGACCTCACGGACCGCGAGGCCGCCGCGGACGCCGTACGGCAGGCCGTCGAGGGACTCGGGCACGTCGACATCGTCGTCAACAACGCGGGCGGCTCGAACTTCATGGTCGAGTTCAAGGACCTGCGGCTGTCCGGGTGGGACAAGCTCATGCGGCTCAACCTCGACTCGGCCATGGTCGTCTGCCACACGATCGCCCCGCACCTGCTCGAACGCGGCAGCGGCTCGGTGATCAACGTCGCGTCGGTGGCCGCGCTCGGCGCCCCCTTCCTCGCCGGCTACGCGGCGGCGAAGGCCGGCCTGGTGGCGCTCACCAGGACGCTGGCGGTCGAGTGGGCGCAGTCGGGCGTCCGGGTCAACGCCCTGTGCCCCGGCTGGACGGCCACCGAGCTCAACCGCAACCTGTGGGAGGACGAGGCGGCGAGCCGCGCCACGGTCGGCGGGGTTCCGATGCGCCGCTGGGGGACGCCGGAGGAGATGGCGCATCCGGCGGTGTTCCTGGCCGGGGACGCGTCGGCGTACGTGACGGGTCAGGTGCTCTTCGTGGACGGAGGGTCCACGGCCATCGGTGCGAGCTGACCTGTCGTTTTCCGGTAGACCCGGGGAAGCGGTCGTCTATAACCGGGTATATCGGTATGTGACGTGAAGTGATTGTCTGAGGGAACCGGTCTACCGTGTGATCGTGCAGCTCTACACGAGATCAGCGGGAACCGGCCTGCCGGTCGTACTGCTCCACGCCTTCCCCCTCTCCTCCGCCATGTGGCTGGCGCAGCGCGAAGGGCTGGCGGCCACCTGCCGCGTCATCACGCCCGACCTGCGCGGCTTCGGGGGATCGCGGCTGGGCGAGGACGAGCCCTCCGTGGACGCGATGGCCGACGACGTGGCCGCGCTGCTCGACCAGGAGGGCATCGACCAGGCGGTGGTCGGCGGCCTGTCGATGGGCGGGTACGTGACGATGGCCTTCTGCCGGCGTCACCCCGACCGGGTCCTCGGCGTCGTCCTGGCCGACACCAAGGCCGGCCCCGACCCGCAGCCGGCCCGCGACAACCGCGAGCGCATCGCCCAGGCGGTGCTGTCCGGCGGCACCGACGTGCTCCTCACCGACGTGCTGCCCGCGCTCATGGGGCCGACCACCAAGGATCGGCGGGCCATGGTCGTGGGCCGGGTCAAGGGCCTCGTCCAGTCCGCGCCGCCCGGGGCGGTGGCCTGGGCGCAGCGCGCCATGGCGGCCCGCCCCGACTCCGCCGCCACCCTGGCCGCCCTCAAGGTGCCGCTGCTCGTCATCGTGGGGGAGGAGGACGAGCTGGCGCCGCCCGCCGAGGCCGAGGCCATGGTCCGCGCCGCGCCGCACGGACGGCTGGAGGTCATCCCGAAGGCCGGTCACCTGAGCGCGGTCGAGCAGCCCGAGGCGTTCAACGCGGCGGTCACCGAGTTCCTCACGACCGAGCTCGGCGAGGCGGCACGATCGCCCGGATGATCAGGGCCGGGCCTGACGGGATGATCTCAGTGTCACGCTTGTAGTGCCCGCTAATGCGGGTCCAGAACGCCTGACTCAGGGATGATCTGCCGGAACGTGCATGGCTTGTGCCTGACCTGTCCACGGTGGCCTGGTCCTCGACATAGGCCGGGCCGGACGGCATGACTTGATAGGAGCCTGGCAGTTCCCTCAACTGAGATATGTCCGCCGACCAGCCCGGATGTCGTCCCCCTGCATGAAGGAGACAGCGTCCATGATGGTGATCGGTATCGATCCGCACAAGCGCACCCACACCGCGGTCGCCGTCGATGAAGTCGGCCGCAAGAAGGACGAACGCACCGTTCAGGCTCGCGACCACGGGCACGTCCAGCTGCTGGTCTGGGCCCGCAAACTCGTGCCCGAAGAGCGCGTGTGTGGCCGATCCGCCTGCTCGTCGATCACCGTGAGGCACTCGTTGCCGAGCGCACCAGGCTGATCAACCGCGTGTTGTGGCTGGTCCACGACCTCAACCCGGACATGGCGGCCGCGGTGACCAAACTCAAGCAGGTCACCACCCGCCGAAACCTCACCGCGCAACTCCAAGCCCTGCCGGCCACCGCTGCCCGCCGCGTCGCGCTGGCTCAGATCGCTCTCATCGACTCGCTCAGTATCGAGATCGACGCCGCCACCGGCTCAACATGGGCGGCAACCGGCAACTCAACACCGCCTTGCACCGCATCGCCATCACCCAAGCTCGCTGCCACGAAGGCGCCCGCGCGCTGCTCCAACGACGCCAGGAAACCACCCGAGACACCGCCAAGGGCGGCTTCCGCGTTCTGAAACGGCACCTGTCAGACGTGATCTTCCGCGCCCTCACCGCCGACCACCACGCCCACGACGACGTGACATAGACAGGTCCCGAGTAGCTTGACGCCCGTGGAGGAAGAACATCCGGGCAAACAGCGGGTGCAGTGGCCCGATAAACGCAAGGACGTGCTCGAGGCACTACGAGCCTTAGGTGACCGCGACTACCAGGACCAACACTGGCGGTCCGGGAAGGGATGGCCGGACCTCACCGCTGCCGTGCACTGGCTCATCGACGACACCTTCATCGACCAACGCGGCGCACGAGCACTGATCCCGCACCTTTTCCTCGATCAACGAGAAGCCGACCTCGTGCAGACGGTCGTTGATGCCCTCTTGCACGTCCTTGATGACTTCGGCCCTGCCGCTCCAGACAACGCCTACCTCGACCATCCTGGATGGATCAACATCCTGCATGCGGCCGGCGCTGCTCACGCAGCTTTATCGTCCGACTGACAGCACATGTGACGACGGCTCCAAGACGCCCAGAGCCACGATAGATACCAACCCAGCCAACCCCCTTGCACATAGGAGCGTCAGGCCTCAGCTTGGCGAGGCAGGACGATCTCCCGGATGATCAGCGCGATGGCGGCGGCGACCGGGATGGCCAGCAGCGCGCCGACGATGCCGAGCAGCGCGCCGCCGACCAGCGCGGCGATCACCGTCACCGCGGGCGTCACGTCCACCGAGCGCTTCATCACCCGCGGGTAGACGAGGTAGTTCTCGATCTGCTGGTACACGACGAAGAAGATCGCGCACGCGATGCCCAGGGGCAGCGACTGGAGCAGCGCCACCGCGGAGACCAGCACCGCGCCGATGGTGGCGCCCACCAGCGGGATCAGGTCCGTCAGCGCCACCACCAGCGCCAGCGCCAGCGCGTACCTGACGCCGAGGATCGACAGGAAGATCCACGTCAGCGCGCCCGCGATGATCGAGATGATCACGTTGCCCGCGACGTAACCGCCGATGCCGGCCAGGATCTGCTCCGACAGCGCCGCCGTCCGGTCCCGCCGCGAGGCCGGCACGAGCCTGAGCAGGTACGCCTTGATCGTGTGCAGCGAGCCGAGGAAGTACAGCATCAGCACGAGCAGCGTCACCGTGGTGAACACTCCGTCGAGCACCACCAGCCCCGCCCCGACGACGCCGCTGGCCAGCCACGGGCCGACCGTGCCGGTGACGAACTGGGCCAGCTTCGGCAGGATCTGGTAGTCGGCGTCGAGCCGGCGCAGGGTCGGATGGTTGCTCAGCTCGCTCACGTAGCCGGGCACCGCCGCGACGAAGTCGGCCAGCTCCTTGCTCACCGGCGGCACCACGGCCAGCCCGAACAGCACGAAGCCCACGATGACGCCGGCGAACACGATCGAGATCGCGCCCCGCCGGGCCAGGCCGCGCCGCTGCAACGCCTCGACGGCCGGGTTCAGCCCCACGGCCAGGAACATCGCCACCACGACGAGGACGATGACGCTGAGCGAGGCGACCACCATCTGCGCGATGGCGATCGCCGTCAGCACACCGAGCCCGCCGACCAGCCCGAACAGGAACGGCCCGCGAGCCAGCGGCTTGCCCGGCAGCCCGTACGCCGCCGAGCCCTCGGCCGACCGGCCTTCGGGCGACCGGCCTTCGGGTGGCCGGCCTTCGGACGACCGGCCTTCGGGCGGCGGGGTGGAGGCGGAGGACGGCGGCCGGTCGGCTGCCGGGTCCTGGGCGGCGTCGGACGCGACGTCTGCGGACAAGGAGGGCTCCTGGAGGTCGGGGGGCGGCGGACCAGGCGCCGGAGCCCGGAAGGGGCCGGCAACAGAAAGAGAGCCTAGCGACCACCCGGTCGCCAGGCTCTCTCAGCCGTCATTCACCCCCCGGTGATGCGGGCTACTCCTGCCACCACTCCGCGTCGTCCTCGGCCTTGGCCTCCTGCTTGGCGGCCGGGGCGGGCGCGAGCGGCTTGTCGCTGACCGGCGCCGACAGCGCGGGCTTCGGCGGGGCCGCCGTGACCGCGGGCTCGGGCTCCATGCCCGGCAGCGCGGCGCCGCCCAGCAGCTGGCGCAGCTGCGCCAGGTGGCTGGTGATGCTGTCGCGCTGGCGGGTGAGCTCGTCCACCTGACGCTGCATGGACGAGCGGGTGCGCTCGGCCTCGTTCTTGGCCTCGGTGACGATCGTCTCGGCGCTCGACTTCGCCTCGGACACGATCTGGTCGGCGTTCTTGCGGGAGTTGGCGACCAGCTGCTTGGCGTGCAGGTCGGCCTCGCGGCGGGTCTGCTCGGCCTGCTGGGTGGCCTTGGTGGCCCGGGACTCGGCCGTCGCGGCGCGCTGCTCGGCCTCGGCGACCAGCTTCTGCGTCGCGGCCTGCGCGGTGGCGTGGCGCTCCGCCTCCTGGCGCTCCGCCTCCTCACGCCGGGACGCGAGCTGGATCTCGAACTCCGCCTCGTCCTGCGCCCGCTTGGCCTCGGACTCCTCCAGGACCCGCTGCGCCTGCGCCCGCATCTCGTCGGCCTGCCGCTTGGCCGTGGTCAGCACCTCGTCACGCTCGCGCTTGGTCGAGGCCCGCAGCTGAGCGACCTCGCGCTCGGTGGTGGTGCGCAGCTTGGCGATCTCACGCTCGGCGTCGGCCCGCTTCTCGGCCACCTCGTGGTCGGCGGTGGCCCGCAGCTTGGCGACCTCCCGCTCGGTGGTGCTGGTCAGCTCGTCGGCCTCGCGGCGCGCGGTCGAGCGGATGTCCTCCGCCTCGCGCTCCGCGGTGGTGCGCATCTCGTCGCTCTCGCGGGTGGCCTGCGCGCGCTTCTCGGCCGCCTCCGCCTCGGCGGCCGCCCTCATGTCGGCGGCCTCGACCTTGGCCGCCGCCTTGATCTCGTTGGCCTCGGATCTCGCAGCCTGGACCAGCTCGGTGGCCTGCTCCTCGGCCAGCCGCAGCAACTGCTCGATGCGGGCGCCCAGACCGGAGTAGGTGGGGCGCTCCTGCTCCTGGAGCTGGCGCTGGGAGTCGGACAGATCGCGCTGCAGGGTGGAGACCTGCTCCCGAGCCTGGCGCAACTCGCCGTCGAGCTGCTTCAGGTGATCATGAACCTGGTGACGGTCATAACCACGGAGGACCACGTCGAACTCGCGTGCGGGGGCGTCCTCGAAGAAGTTGTTGAGCTGGGCGTCGATGTCGGACTGCATGGAGGCTCGATCCTGGGTTGTCGAGACGGCTACACGGGCCGGACGGGGGGTTCGGGGCAGCCGAGCCGGGAGCCTGTGCCTCACGGCAGGCCCCATGTCCGGTGAAAGGCCAGAGTACTCCGCCGGTGCCGAGTCTGAAGCCCCGTCCAACTTTCTGCGCGACTAGTTACATATGAACGTTTTTTGCGTTGTTACGACCTGGTCGCCTGGACCAGCTCCGTCAGCATTCCTCCCACGTCCTTCGGATGCAGAAACGCGATCTGCGAGCCCATCGAGCCGTGCCGGGGCCGCTCGTCCAGGACACGTACGCCTTTCCCGCCGATTCTATCGATCGCCTCAACCACATCAGGCACCCCGAAGGCCACATGATGCACACCCTCGCCGCGCTTCGCGAGGAACTTGCCGACGGGGGAGTCGGGCGACAGCGGCTCCAGGAGCTGGATGTAGGAGCCGCCGCCCTCGCCGTCGGCGATGTGCAGCATGGCCTCCTTGACCCCCTGCTCCTCGTTCACCTCCCGCGCGACGACGCTGAGCTCGAACGTCTCGGAGAAGAGCGCGATCTTCTCCTCCAGGTCGTGACAGGCGATCCCGATGTGGTCGATCCGCATGAACATGTGTGGTCAGCCTCCATAGCCGTCGAGCGTGCACCCGTGGGTATGGTGTCAAAGAACCCCTTGCCCGCACAGGAGGCCGTCGCCATGTCTGGTTCCGTCATCGTCGCCGGAGCGCGCACCCCGATCGGCAGGCTCCTCGGGGCGCTGTCCGGGCTGCAGGCCGTGGAGCTGGGAGGCATCGCCATCAAGGCCGCGCTGGAGCGCGCCGGCGTGGCGCCCGGGGACGTCGAGTACGTCATCATGGGCCAGGTCCTCCAGGCCGGCGCCGGGCAGATCCCCTCCCGCCAGGCCGCCGTCCGGGCCGGCATCCCCATGACCGTCCCCTCGGTCACCATCAACAAGGTTTGCCTGTCCGGCCTCGACGCCATCGCGCTGGCCGACCAGCTCATCCGCGCGGGCGAGTTCGACATCGTCGTCGCGGGCGGCATGGAGTCGATGAGCAACGCCCCGCACCTGCTGCCGGGGCTGCGCAGGGGCGTCAAGTACGGCGGCTCCGAGATCGTCGACTCGATGGCCCATGACGGCCTGTTCTGCGCGTTCGACCAGTGCGCGATGGGCGAGTCCACCGAGCGCTACAACGCCCGCCTCGGCATCGGCCGCGAGGAGCAGGACTCCCTGTCGGCCCGCTCGCACCAGCTCGCCGCCGCGGCCGTCAAGAACGGCGTCCTCGAGGACGAGATCGTGCCCGTCGAGGTCCCGCAGCGGCGCGGCGAGCCGCTGGTCGTCAAGGACGACGAGGGCGTGCGCGGCGACACCACGGTGGAGACGCTGGCCAAGCTGCGCCCGGCGTTCGCGGCCGACGGCACGATCACGGCGGGGTCGTCCTCGCAGATCTCCGACGGCGCCTGCGCGGTCGTCGTCATGTCGCGCGCCAAGGCCGAGGAGCTGGGCCTGCCGTGGCTCGCGGAGATCGGCCGGCACGGCAACGTCGCCGGTCCCGACGCCTCGCTCCAGTCCCAGCCGGCCAACGCCATCAAGCAGGCCCTGCTCAAGCAGGACCTCACGGTCGCCGACCTGGACCTGGTCGAGATCAACGAGGCGTTCGCCAGCGTGGTGCTCCAGTCGGCCAAGGAGCTGGACCTGCCGCTGGACAAGGTCAACGTCAACGGCGGCGGCATCGCGCTGGGCCATCCCATCGGCGCCTCGGGGGCGCGCATCGTGCTCACCCTCGCCCACGAGCTGCGCCGGCGCGGCGGTGGGCTGGGCGCGGCCGGCCTGTGCGGAGGAGGCGGCCAGGGCGACGCCCTGATCATCCGCGTCCCGTCCGAGGACGAGAGCTAACCGTCGTGGGAGAGGGTCACGAGAACAGCTTGGAGATCAGCGACCGCCGGCGGCCGCTCACCTGACGGGCGAGGCGGTGGTCGTCGGCGACGCGCCGCAGCTCCTCCGCGCGGTTCTTCATGACGAGGTACTCGAGTTCGGCGTGCATCAGTCCGGCTCCCGGATCTTGAGGTGCTTGTTGCCTGCACTCTCAAGACTCGTCCTAAGGCCCGTCCGCCCACATCGGGCGGATGCCCTATCCCTGGACACCCATGGACGGACGGGCACGGCCTGAGGTACCTAGGGGTGCCTAGGTCACGGCTCGTCGCTGAACTTCACCGTCACCTTGGTGAACCCGAGCGACTTCAGCAGCCCCTCCAGCATGGCCTTGGTGTTGGTGTCGGCCCGCCTGCGCAGGTCGCTGGCGGCCGCCGCCTCGGCGATCTTCTTCTCGGCCAGCACGTACACCTCCCTCTGGTCGCCCGGCGAGGACGACAGGAAGTCCTGCACCCGGTCGAGCAGCCCGCGCTGCTGCGCGAAGACGTACGAGCGGCTGTTGTCCAGGTTGGGCTTCTCCAACTGGGAGCGCGGCAGGCGGATCGTGACCTGGGTCCGGTCCGGCGACACCGTCACGGCGTCGGCCGCGAGTCCCGAGAAGTCCACGTACGCGTCGACGCCGCCCGCCCCCACGAACAGCGTCCGGGTGCCCTTGACGGCGTCGGGCAGGAAGTTGGCGTCCTTCTCCAGGTCGACCACGACCTGGAAGCTGCCGGTCGCGGCCTCGAAGCGGCTCAGGTCCTTCATGGACTGGAGCAGGACGGGCTGGCTGCGGTCGATGGTCCGCTCGCCGGTGGGGTCCAGCCAGGTCCACGCCAGCCGGCCGCCGACCACGAGCAGGACCGCGAGGACCAGCAGGCCGGCCACGTATCGCCACCTGCGGCGCCGCCCCGGTGAGACCGTGGCGGGCGCCGTACGGGATGTCGTCATACGGTGTTGACTACCCGGACGTGGATCATCATTGCCAGCCGTTTGGTGACATCTACGGTCTCCAGTCGGTCACGGGCGCGTCGCCCGCGTCCGGATAGACCGGATACACCTGCTGGGGGGAGCCCGCGGTCGTGGCCACCCGGGCCGCCCCCGACCGGCCCCGCGGCGTCTCGGCGGGGCCGCCGCCGAAGTGGGTGCTCGACAGCCTGCACGACTGGAAGTCGCTGAAGAACATGCGCAGCCACTCGCGCCGCTGGTGCTCGCTCAGCCCGGAGAACCACGCCGCCGCGTACTCGTGCTCCGGCAACGGCCCTCCGGGCAGCGGCTCGCCCCGCAGCCACGCCATCACGATCTCCCGGTAGCCGTCGGCCGGGGTGCCGGTGCACTTGGCCGCCAGCGACTCGACGTACTCGTACGACGCCTCGTCCGCGAAGCCCGCCGACAGGTCGCGCACGTGGATGGGCGCCAGTCCGGGCACCGGCCTCAGCTCGTCCTCCAGCGGCCGCTGCTCGACCCGCGTGAACGCCGCCGGGGTGCCCGCCAGCCGCGAAGCGATCTTGGTGAAGGCCGCCCCCAGCTCGGTCAGTCCCGCCCGCATGGCCGGATGGAGGCAGACGGTGATCGGCCACTCCTGACAGGAGTAGGCGATGTCCTGCGCGGCGGCCGGCTTGGGCGCGCCCAGCAGCCGCGCCACCCCGGTGCCGGCCGCGAGCACGGCCAGCAGCGCGCAGGCCAGCACCAGCGCCTGCCGGGTCACCATCGCGGCCCAGCCGAGCAGCAGCGCCGTCGTGATGCCGAGCAGCCAGATCGTCTGGTCGAGGAACGCCGCGCCGCCGCTCATCTGGAACAGGTCGTACGGCCGGCCGGCGCCCGGAGTGAGCCGGTCGGTCCAGCCACCGCCGGCGGCGAGCCGGCTGAACAGCAGGTAGCAGCCCAGCCCCGCGAGCGGCGGCGTGATCGCCACGGGCGCGAACCAGCCCGCGACCCACCCGATCACCGAGTAGAGCGCCAGCCCGGCCATGCCCACGCCCAGCCCCGGCAGGCCGAGCGGCCCGGCCTGCTCGGTGAGGACCGTCTTGACCGCCAGCACCAGCACGGTCGCGGCGAACGACCCGAGCACCACCACCACGATCGCCAGCGGCGCCTTGAGCGCCCGCCACGCGCCGATCGTCCGGCCGCGCAGCGCCTTCCGCTTGCGCAGCGCCACCCAGGCGGCGAAACCGGCCGCCACGGGCCCGGTCAGCCGGAGCGAGCCGATGACCGCGGCCACGATGTTCTCCCACGCGTCCACGCCAGGGATCAGGACGCTCCATGCCGCGGCCAGACCGAGCGCCATGAGCACGGCGACGGTGACGGCCGCGCTCTGTTTCAGTTCCTCACGTGTGACGCCCGCGTGCTCACGCACGCGATCTCCCCTTGAAGTCCATCAAGCACCCCCCGTGCCCCGTAGGCGAACGCGGAACGTCAGCAGTCCGGCAGGTCCCCACCGCCGATGGACTTGGTGTCCGCGTCACCGTTTGATGCGAGAACCATAACTGAGCGTGATGATTGACGTCCGGATTCTTGGCCAAGCAGTGAATGCGATAGCTCAGAGTAACCAGACGAATGGGGACGAGCGGCGCGCTACCGTAGCGCTGTGTCGCAGCCGAAGCCGCTCAACCTGCCGTTCGATCCCATCGAACGCGCCGCGCAGACCTGGCGTGTTCACTTCGGACCCTCTTCCGCCATGGCCGCCGTCACTTCGATCATGAGAGCGCATCAGATCCTCCTGTCGCAACTTGACTCGCTCCTGAAGCCGTACGACTTGACCTTCGCGAGGTACGAGGCGCTGGTGCTCTTGACCTTCAGCAGGACGGGGGCGCTCCCGCTGTGGAAGATCGGAGAGCGTCTCATGGTGCATCCGACCAGCGTCACGAACACCGTTGACCGGCTCGAGAGGTCCGGACTGGTCAGCCGCATGCGCAACCCCAAGGACGGCCGCGGCGTGCTGGCGGAGATCACCGACGCGGGACGCGACGTCGTGCGCCGCGCCACGGCCGACCTGATGGCGGGCGACTTCGGCCTGTCCATGTACGGGGAGGACGAGTTGCACGCCATGTTCGACCAGTTGCGCACGCTCCGGGTGGCCGCGGGCGACTTCGGGGAGTGATCGGCGGTGCGGGCGCGCGGCGTCCGGATTCGGCCCGTGGCGGACGGCGGCCCTCGCTGGCGTTCCCGCGTCGTGGCATGCGGCAAGATGAGGAGCATGGCGGACTTCTCTAGGCCCGGGTCGCTCTACGGAGCGGTGGACCTGGGCGCGCGCAAGCAGGCTCTGGACGCGCAGGCCCGGCGGGAGACCGCGGGCCCGCAGGCGGCCTCCTCGGCCTCGATCGTCGACGTGACCGAGGAGACCTTCACGACCGACGTCATCGACCGCTCGATGAGCGTGCCCGTCGTGCTCGACCTGTGGTCGCCGCGGGCGCCGGGCAGCGCCCAGCTGAGTCCCGTGCTGGAGAAGGTGGTCGGGTCCATGGGCGGCCGGGCCGTCCTGGCCAGGATCAACGTCGACGCCAGCCCGCAGATCGCGCAGGCGCTGCGCGTGCAGGCGGTGCCGACCGTGCTCGCCGTCTTCCAGGGGCAGGCGGTGACCGGCTTCCAGCAGGTGCTGCCCGAGCAGGAGGTGCGCCGCTGGCTCGACGAGCTGATGGGCGCGGTCGAGCAGTTCTACGAGGCCAACCCCGACGCCAGGCCGGCCCAGGGCGACGGCGAGCAGGCGCCCGAGGCGCCTCCGGCCGACCCCGACCTGCTGGCCGCCGAGCAGGCCATCGAGCAGGGCGACCTCGACGCGGCCGAGACCGCCTACGAGCGGCTGCTGGCCCGCGTGCCCAGCGACGAGGACGCCAAGATGGGCCTGGCGGGCGTCCGACTGATCAAGCGCACCACCGGCGCCGACCCGGCCGACGTGCAGCGGCGGCTGGCCGACCCGGCCGACATCGACGCCCACCTGCTCGCCGCCGACATGGAGATGCTGTCCGGCTCGGTCGACGAGGCGTTCGCCCGCGTCGTGGCCGTCGTCAAGCGCACCTCCGGCGACGAGCGCGACAGGGCGCGGCGCCACCTGCTCGGCCTGTTCGAGACGCTCCCGGCCGAGGACCCGTCCCTGGCCAAAGCGCGCAGGGCCCTGGCCAACGCGCTGTTCTGACCTTCGCGCTGTTCTAACCTGAGGGTGTGCGGGTCGTCACCATCTCGGCGACGTACGGCACGGCGGGCGGCCACATCGGCCCCGCCGTGGCCGAGTGCCTCGGCGTGCCGTTCGTCGACCGGGCGATCCCCGGCGCCGTGGCCGAGGAGCTCGGCTGCACCCTGGAGGAGGCGCTGGCCCACGACGACCGCGCCGCGCACGGCCTGGCCAGGCTGCTGGCCGGGGCGATGCGGCTGCCCACGGTGACCTTCGGCGGCGTGGACGTGTACATGGCGGGCGCCATGCCCCTGGCTCCCGAGGAGTTCGTCCGGCGCACCGAGCAGGTGCTCCAGGAGATGGCCCGCGCCCAGGGCGGCGTCTTCCTGGGCCGGGCCGGCGCGATCGTGCTCGCCGACCATCCCGGCGCCCTGCACGTGCGGCTCGACGCGCCGTTGCGGCGACGGGTGCTCCAGACGGCCACGCTGAGGGACCTCGACGAGCGCGAGGCGCTCAAGATGATCGAGCGCAACGACCGCGCCCGCACCGCCTACGTGCGCCACTTCTACCGGGCCGACGCGGCCGACCCGAGCCTCTACCACCTCGTGATCGACAGCACGAGCATCCCCGTGCCGGCCTGTGTCGATCTGATCGTCACGGCGGCCGAAGCGCTGTCCTGACCGCGCTCTCCCCACCGGTGACGACGGGCTCCGCACACCCGTGACGACGGCCGGGGCGTCGGCCTGACCGTGTTCCCCCTACCATAGGAGAACTTCTTGGTCAGGCCCGAAGGAGCGATTGACGTGGCGACCGTCCCGAGTGTGTCGTACTCCATCACTGTGCGGCTGGAGGTGCCGGCAGGCGGCAAGGCCGTCAGCCAGCTCACCCACGCCGTAGAGTCGGCGGGCGGCGTGGTCACCGCCCTCGACGTCACCAACGCGGGCCACGAGAAGCTCCGCATCGACGTCACCTGCGCGGCGCGCGACACCGACCACGCCCAGGCCATCGTCGACCAGCTGGAGGCCGTCGAGGGCGTCGTCATCCACAAGGTCTCCGACAGGACCTTCCTCATGCACCTCGGCGGCAAGATCGAGATGGTGTCGAAGGTGCCGCTGCGCAACCGCGACGAGCTGTCCATGGCGTACACGCCGGGCGTGGCCCGGGTCTCGCTGGCGATCGCCCGCAACAAGGAGGACGCGCGCCGGCTGACCATCAAGCGCAACACGGTCGCGGTCGTCACGGACGGCTCGGCGGTGCTGGGCCTCGGCAACATCGGCCCGGAGGCGGCGCTGCCGGTCATGGAGGGCAAGGCGGCGCTGTTCAAACGCTTCGCCGGCATCGACGCCTGGCCGCTCTGCCTCGACACGCAGGACGTCGACGAGATCGTCCGGACCGTGCAGCTCATCGCGCCCGGCTTCGGCGGCATCAACCTGGAGGACATCTCGGCGCCGCGCTGCTTCGAGGTGGAGCGGCGGCTGCGCGAGCTGCTCGACATCCCGGTCTTCCACGACGACCAGCACGGCACGGCAATCTGCGTGCTCGCCGCGCTCACCAACGCGCTCCGCGTGGTGGGCAAGTCCATCGAGGACGTGCGGATCACCATGGCGGGGGCCGGCGCGGCCGGCAACGCGGTGCTGCGGCTGCTGCTCGCGGCCGGCGCCCGCAACGTCGTGGTCTGCGACTACCTCGGCGCCGTCCACAAGGGCCGCGACGACCTCGACGAGTCGCTGAGGTGGATCGCCGAGCACACCAACGCCGAGGGCTACTCCGGCGACCTGCGCGGCGCGGTCAAGGACGCGGACGTGTTCGTGGGGGTGTCGGCGCCGGGCATCCTGACGGGCGACGACGTCGCCACGATGGCGCGCGACGCGGTGGTCTTCGCCCTGGCCAACCCGGAGCCGGAGGTGTCGCCGGACGACGCCCGCGAGCACGCGGCCGTGGTGGCGACGGGCCGCTCCGACTACCCCAACCAGATCAACAACGTGCTGGCCTTCCCGGGCGTCTTCCGAGGGCTGCTGGACGCGCAGGCCACGGAGGTGTCGACGCAGATGCTGCTGGCCGCCGCCGGGGCGCTGGCCGCCGTCGTGACGCCCGAGGAGCTGGGTCCCAACTACATCATCCCGAGCGTGTTCCACCCGGACGTGGCGGGCGCGGTCGCGGCGGCGGTCCGCGAGTCCGCCGGCGGCCGCGCGCGCGGCTTCACCGAGGCATAAAAGGGATCGTCTTCTACGGCACAGCCTGGCAGGCCCCGGTCGCCGTAAGGGCTGGGGGCCTCCAGGGAGACGGCCGCTGACCGGATGGGGGCGCGCCGCCGTAACGCCGCCCCCTTGACCGGGCCTTCCGTGACCGCTGCCCGTCACCCGCGCAGGGTTGTCGCCGGCGCCCGGTTGCCGCCCGCGCCGTCACCCGTGCCAGGGCCGACACGGCCGCGTCCGGAGAAGCTCGGCGCCTCGGTCACCCGCATGTCGCCACCCCCGCTTCCAGCCACGCCCGCGGCCCCTGGGGCCGACCGACTCGGCGCCCCGGTGGGCGGCAGGCGTTGTGCAGCGTTCTGTGCCATGCGGTTCGGGGTGCTCGGTCCTCTTGTGGTGTGGGACGGCGAGGGCGAGGTCGTCAGGGTCCCCGAGGTGGAGGTCCGGGCGCTGCCGGCCGACCCGGGGCGCCATCACGAGGCGGCTGGGCAGGTCCAAGGCGGTGAGCCGGGCGGGTTCGAGCAGCCGGGACCCGGTCTCCGCCGTGCCGCCGTCCGCGTGGCCTGTGCGCTGTGTCATGTCGTTCCCCCCTGTCGGGCCGGGGGTGGGCGTCGTTGACATGGAGGGTGGTGAAGACGCGGACGCCCCGAACGTCGCGTGTTCGTGGAGCCGCAAAACGTCACAACGCCGGACCAGGGGAGCGAGATACGCGGGTGACCCTTCATGATGGATGTATGGCGGAAGCGATCTACGTCGGCGGTCTGTTGGTGGCGACGCCGCTTCTCGATGACCCCAACTTCCGGCGTAGCGTCGTGCTGATCCTCGAACACGACAGCGAGGGCGGCACCCTGGGTGTGGTGCTCAACCGGCCGAGCGAGATCTCCGTGACCCAGGTGCTGCCCGTGTGGGACCCCCTGGTGACGGGGCCGCCGGTGCTGTTCGAGGGCGGCCCGGTGCAGACCGACAGCGCGCTGGCCCTCGCCGCGGTCCCCAGCGGCGAGGAGCCCCTGGGATGGCGCCGCCTCCACGCGGGGACGCCGTCCGTCTCGCGGCTCGGCACCGTCGACCTGGACGCGCCGCCAGAGATCCTCCAGGGCGAGATCTCGCAGATGCGGATCTTCGCCGGGTACGCCGGGTGGACGTCCGGCCAGCTGGAGAGCGAGATCGCCGAGGGGGCGTGGTACGTCGTCGACTCGGAGGCCGGCGACACCTTCCACACCGACCCGCGCTCGCTCTGGCGCCACGTGCTGCGGCGGCAGCGCGGCGAGCTGGCGTTCGTGGCCAACTGCCCGGACGACCCGACGATGAACTGACCTGCTAGGCGTCCCCAGACCCGGGGCGATCCGCCGCATCCGCCGCATCCGCCGGGTCGCCCGTGTCCCAGCCGGGGCGCATCATGCTCTCCACGAGCTCCAGCGTCTCCTCCATCTGCTGGACGACCTGCGACAGCTCGGGCCGCCGGCCCGGCGGGCACTCGAACCCGACCCGCAGCGACGACATGGCGATGGCCACGACCAGGTGCGACACCCGGTCCGTGGTCACGTCGGCGCCCCGGCGCGCGGCGATCTCGGCGGCCAGGTGCCGCTCCGTCTCGGCGCCCCTGGCCACGGACAGGCCGACCAGGTGCGGGTGGTCGTCCAGCAGCCTGCGCAACTTGAGGAATCTCTGGGCGTCCTCGGGAGTTGATTCCTGCATGTCGCGCAGCACGGCGCGCAGCGCGTGCGTCATGGATGCGAACGGGGGCTCTCCCGCCGGCCGGGAACGCAGGGCCTCCAGCATGACCTCCTCGCCGTGCTCGTGGAACCAGAAGGCGACGGCGTCCTTGCTGGTGAAGTAGCGGAAGAAGGTCCGGGGCGAGATGTCGACCGACCCCGCGATCTGCTCCACGGTGGTGGAGTCGTACCCTTGTTCGAGGAAGAGGTCCAGCGCGGCGTCCAGGATCGCCAGGCGCGTCTTCTCCTTCTTGCGTTCCCGCAGACCCATGCACGTCACTCCCTCGACATCTTCGTGTCACATTGTGTCATAAGTCGCGGCCTGACTTTTTAAAACGGTTTGTGATCTTTCATCGACTGACATAGATTACCCGAGGCTAAAGAGATCTATGTCCCGGTGTGGGACACATGTGTTTGAGGGGGTTTCATGGCGCACACGAAGGCGGTTGACGCGCCGCCGGCACCGGAGTCCGGTGCCACGGGGGCGGGGAGCAATCCATGGCTCGTGCTGCTGGCGGTCAGCCTCGGCGTCATCATGGTGATGCTCGACGGGACCGTGGTCGGCATCGCCAACCCGGTCATCCAGCACGATTTGGGTGCCTCGCTGTCCGACCTGCAGTGGGTCACCAGCGGCTACCTGCTGGCTCTGGCGGTCTTCCTGATCACGGCCGGCAAGCTCGGTGACCTGTTCGGCCACAAGCGGGTGTTCCTCATCGGCGTGGCCGGGTTCGCGCTCTCGTCCGTCGGCATCGGCCTCAGCCAGGAGCTGGCCGACGTCGTCCCGGGCCTGTCCCCGGTGGGCGCCCTGATCGGCCTGCGCGTGCTGCAGGGCCTGTTCGGCGCGCTGCTCCAGCCGGCCGCTCTGGCGCTGCTGCGCGGAGCCTTCCCCGGCGAGAAGCTCAACCAGGCGATGGGCGCCTGGGGCGCCATCATCGGCCTGTCCAGCGCCGCCGGTCCGATCGTGGGCGGCGTGCTGGTCGAGAAGGTCAGCTGGGAGTCGGTGTTCTTCATCAACGCGCCGGTCGGCATCGTGGCGCTGCTGATGGGCCTGCTCCTCATCAAGGAGAACCGCTCGCAGACGCTCGCCCGCATCGACTGGCTCGGCGTGGTGCTGCTGTCCGGCGCGATGTTCGCCCTCGTCTGGTCGATCATCAAGGCCCCCGAGTGGGGCTGGGGCGACACCAAGACCATCGGCTTCCTCGTCGGCTTCGCCGTGCTGGTCGCCGGGTTCATCTTCTGGCAGAGCAAGGCCAAGCAGCCGCTGGTTCCGCTCTCCCTGTTCCGCAACGTGTCGATCTCGATCGGCACCGTGCTCATGATGATGGTCGCGTTCGCCATGTTCGGCGCGATGTTCTTCCTGGGCTTCTTCTTCCAGGGCGTGCACGGCCTCAGCCCGCTCGACGCCGGCCTGCGCATGCTTCCGATGAGCGCCGGCATGATCGTCGCCTCCCCGCTGGCCGGCATGCTCATCGGCCGGCTCGGCGCGAAGATCACGATGGCCATCGGCCTGGTGATCACCGCGTCGGCGATGTTCCTCATGTCGCAGCTGAGCATCGACGCCTCGTTCATCGAGAGCGGCATCCCGTTCGTCCTGCTGGCGTTCGGCCTGTCGCCGGTCTTCGTCGGCGCCACGGAGATCATCGTGGGCAACGCCCCGATCGAGCTCAGCGGCGTCGCGGGCGGTCTGCAGCAGTCGGCCATGCAGGTGGGCGGCGCGCTCGGCACCGCCATCCTGGGTGCCGTCATGGCCGCCGAGATCTCCAGCAAGCTGCCCGGCTACCTCGGCCCGGCCGCCCAGAAGATCCCGGCCGAGCAGATGTCGCTGCTGGAGAAGGCCGCCGCGTTCGGCGGGCTCCCGCCGGGCACGCCCGCGCAGTTGCGGCAGACGCTCGGGCCGGCCATCCACAACGCGTTCATGGACGGCATGCACCTGGCGTTCCTCGTGAGCACCGGCGTCGCGCTGCTGACGGCGGCCCTCACGCTGTTCGTCAAGGCGGGCCGCAAGTCCGAGCCGGGCGCGCCGGTCCACGTGGGCTGACGACGTCCCCGCCTGTCCCGTACGGCCCCCTCCAGGAGAACGGCTCCTGGCGGGGGCCGTACGGCTGCCCGGTGCAGGAGGACGCGGGGCATAGACTCGGTGGGGTGAGTACGAAGATCCTCCCCGAGCAGGAAACGACGCCGCGGACGTCGCACGGCGACGGCGATCACGAGCGGTTCTCGCACTACGCGGACAGAAACAAGATCACCGAGAGCATGGTGACCGGCACGCCGATCCGCGCCCTGTGCGGCAAGGTCTGGGTGCCCAGCCGCGACCCGAAGAAGTACCCGGTGTGCCCGGAGTGCAAGGAGATCTACGAGGGTCTCCCGCCGGGCGGCGGCCCGGGCGACGACAAGAACCAGTGAGTGTTGCTCACGTGTGATCCTCTCCCGTCGAGTTACGGTCGGTGATCTGACCAACTCGATCGGTAACGGGGGATTGCATGGCCCGGCGCGCGACCGCCGTCACTTTGGCATGCCTGCTGGCGGCCGGTCTGGCGCCGCCGCACCGCGGCGCGGCCGCGATCCGTCCCGCCCGGGCGCCGGACACCGGCGGCCAGGCGGGCTGCGAGCCCGCCGCCCGGCTCGGCCGTGACACCCCGCGCGGCCCCGAGCCGCGCCAGCCGCACCCCCAGGACGTCGGCCGCGTCCTCACCGAGCTGGACAAGGGCCTGGCCGGCTCCCGGGCGCCCGAGCACGTCACCGTGCCCGTCTGGGTGCACGTCCTCACCGACGGCGTCACCCGCGCGTCCACCGCCGCCGTCAAGGCCCAGTTCGCCACGCTCAGGGACGCCTACTCCGGCCGGTTCGGCGGCGCGGACTCCGGCGTCACCTTCCGCCTGGCCGGGGCGCGGCTCGTCCGCAACGCCGACTGGTTCGCCGACCCCACCACCAACGAGCAGGCCATGAAGCAGGCGCTGCGCAGGGGCGGCCCCGAGACGCTCAACCTCTACATCGCCCAGCTCGACCGGCAGGTCCTCGGCTTCTCCACGTATCCGTACTGGTACAAGGACAACCCCCAGATCGACGGCGTGGTCATCGACTGGCGCACGCTGCCCGGCGGCACGTTCGCCGACTACGACCGCGGCTACACCGCCGTCCACGAGATCGGCCACTGGCTCGGCCTCTTCCACACCTTCGAGAACGGCTGCGAGACCCCCGGCGACGGCATCGAGGACACCGCGCCGGAGGCGAGGCCCACCGAGGGATGCCCCGAGTCGAAGGACACCTGCCTGCCCGACGGGCGGCCCGACCCGTTCCACAACTTCATGGACTACGCCAAAGATCCCTGCATGTGGGAGTTCACCCAGGGTCAGGCCGCGCGGATGCGCGAGATGTGGGCCGTCTACCGGGAGCCCGCGCCTACCCAGGCGGCGGCCCGGGTCGGAAGCGGAGGCCGCCTCGCCGGGCGATCCCCGCACACTTAGGATGTCCCGGTGACAGGACCGAAGGCACTCGACACTCCATACGACTCCCGCACCGGCATCCTCGGCGCCGCCTACCGCGCACCGACCGTCGGCATCCTGCTCGTCGTCACGCTCGTCGCCTTCGAGGGCATGTCGGTCGGCGTCGTCATGCCGGAGGTCTCGCGCCAGCTCCAGGCGCTCGACCTGTACGGGGTGAGCTTCTCGGCCTTCCTCATCGCCAGCCTGTTCGCCAACGTGGTGTCCGGCCTGTGGTCGGACCGGCGCGGCTACACGGCGCCGTTCCTGCTCGGCCTCGTGCTGTTCGTCACCGGCATGGTGCTGGCCGGGGCCGCGGACGGCAAGACGATGTTCCTGGTCGCCAGGGCCGTGCAGGGGCTCGGCGCGGGCTCCACGATCGTCGCCCTCTACGTGATGATCGCCCGGGTCTACCCGGCGGCGATGCGGCCCAAGGTCTTCGCGGCGCTGTCGGCCGCCTGGGTGGTGCCCGCCATGGTCGGCCCCGCCGTGGCGGGGTTCGTCGCCGCCCAGTGGGGCTGGCGGTGGGTGTTCTACGGCATCGTCCCGCTCGTCGTGCCCGCCCTCGTCATGCTGATCCCCGCGCTGCGCCCGCGGACCGCGGAGGAGGAGACGGCGCCGCCGGAGGGCCCGCGGTCGCGTCCGCTCCCCATGACGATCGCCGCCACCTCGGCCGCGGGCGGCGCCGGCGTGCTGCTGTACGGGGTGAACGGGCTGCACGTCATGCCGCTGCCCAGCGCGGTCGCCGCCGTCGCGGGCCTCGCCCTCCTCGTGTACGGGCTGAGCAGGCTGCTGCCGCCCGGCGCGCTGCGGTTCGGCCGGGGGCTGCCCACGACCATCATGATGCGGGGCATGTTCTCGGCGCCGTTCTTCGGCGTGAACGCCTTCATCCCGCTCGCCCTCCAGTCCGTCAAGAAATTCGACCCCACGGCCGCGGGCATCGCGCTGACCATCGGCGCGCTCGGCTGGTCGGCCGGGTCCTTCCTGCAGAGCCGGCGCACCGCCGAGCCGCACCGGCGGTTGCGGCTGGGCGCGGCCTGCGTCACGGCCGGGGTGCTGCTGGCGCTGCTCGCGGCGGTGCCGGGCGTCACCGGGTGGGTCGCGGTGCCGGCGTGGGTGATCGCGGGGTTCGGCATGGGCCTCGGGATGACCACGGTCAGCGTCACCGCGCTGAAGCAGTCGCCGCTCAACGAGCAGGGGGCCAACAGCGCCGCGCTGTCGGTGACGGACATGCTCGGGTCCGCCCTGGCGCTCGGGGTGGGCGGCGCGCTGATCAACGTGATCGGGCACAGCCCCGCGGAGATCGCGCGCGGGTACATCGTCATCTGCTGCCTCATGGGAGCCCTCGCGCTCTGCACCACCCTGCTCGCCTCCCGCGTCCGCTGACGTCGTCGTCCGACTCTTCCGCCCCACCTGCCACAGCGGTCACGGTTCGCCAGATCTCGAGCGCTAGGAGTGATAGGACAGCGGCCAGGAGGTGCCGTGACTCTTCCGCTCCCTGGAGGGAGCGGCTTCTCGTTAAGCCGCTTCCGCGACGTCGCGAAGGGCAAGCCCTGCCCTGAGGATGTTGATCGCCGCGTTGACGTCGGCGTGCGCCGTATGAGCGCACCGCTGACAGTGGAACTCGGCTTGGGTGAGGCGGTTCTCCTTCCAGTGCCCGCAACGCGAGCAGGTGCGGGAGGTGTTGGCGGGGTTCACCGCGATCAACTTTCGACCGGCGCTTTCAGCCTTGTCCGCGAGGACCTTGAGGAACACCCCCCAACCCGCGTCCAGGATGCTGCGGTTCAGGCCGGACTTTTGCGCGACGTTCCGGCCGGGCGCCTCGGCTGTGCCGGACGCCGAGCGGGTCATGTTGGCGACCCGCAGGTCCTCGTGGGCAATGACATCGTAGTCGCGGACCAAGCGCAGGGCCGCCTTGTGGGCGCCGTCGAGGCGCTGACGGCGCACCTTGCCGTGCAGGGCCGCGACCCTGACCGCAGCCTTACGGCGCCGCTTCGAGCCGCGCTTGGTCCGGGCGAGGTCCCTCTGCGCGGCGGCCAACCGGTCTGCGGAGGCGGCCAGGTGACGAGGGTTGTCCAGGTGCTCGCCGTCGGAGGTGGTGACCAGCGACGTCACGCCCATGTCGATCCCGGCGGCGGCGCCCGTGGCGGGCAGGGCTTCGGTGGGCACGTCATCGCACGACAGGATCACATACCAGCGCGTGCCCTCCCGCTTCACGCTGATCGTCTTGACGGTGCCGCGTACGGGGCGGTGCTGGTGGACGCGGACGTGGCCGACGCCCTGGAGGCGAACGTAGGTCGCGGACGGGTGTTCGGGCTGAGAGTCCCAGCGGCAGCCATCACCGTCTTTCGGCCACTCGACGGTGTCGAACCAGCCCTTGCCCTTGAAGCGGGGGAACCCGGGTGTGCGCTTGGCCCTGACGCGGGCGAAGAACGCGGCGAATGCCTTGTCGAGACGGCGCAGTGTGGCCTGCTGGGAGGAGAACGACCACCGGCCTTGGCCATCGGTGTCGTCGGCGCGGATGTGCTTGAGGTCAGCCGATTGGTCGCCGTACTTGATGCTTACGCCCGCTTTGGCGTAGGCGGTACGGCGGTGCTCCAGCGCGGCGTTGTACAGGGCGCGGTGGTCATCCAGGCACGCGGTCAGCGCGACTGCCTGGCGAGCGGTGGGGCGCAGCAGGAACTTCAACGACCTACGCACGAGCACCCCCACCCTTGGGGAGGCGCTCGCATGGGGTCTCGATGTAGCGCTGCACGGTATCGGCGGGCACCGCGCCGACCGTGGCCAGGAAGTATCCGAGGTCGTACGCCGCGCCGGGAGAAGTGTGCGCCCTGACTAACCACACGATCATTACAGCAGCACCATCTATCTAACGCGCGACTATCGGAGATCTTCAATGCGCAGACCTGACCGGCCAGGGCACGCTTGGGCCTTGACGGCCCTCCCGCTCCCGATTCCCCCGTCGCCTGAAGGCGACGGTCCCTTCGGGAGGATCTGATGGAGGACGACTACCTGGTCTGGCCGCCGAGCACGGGGGCCAGGCACCGCCGCACCCCTCCCCAGGACTGGACGGGAGCCCCGGCCCGGGGACGCGCGGGCGAGCCGCCGTACCCACCCGTGGCGGGCGTGCCCGGCGCTCCCGGGGGCTTTGGGCGCTCCGGGCGGAGTCGTGGAGCTCAGCCGCCGTACCCGCCTGTGAGGGCCGTACCGGACCCGCCCCCGGACCCGCCGCCCGACTCGGCGCTTCCTCCCCGGGAGGAAGCCCCCGTTCCCGGGGACGAAGCGCCCGCTCCCCGGAAGACAGCGCCCGCCGCCCGGAGGGACCGCAAGGAGGCGCCCGCCGCCCGGAGGGACGTGCGCGCCGTCCGAGAGGAGGAGCCGGACGAGGAGTTCTGGGGCCCGGAGGACGACGATCCGGACCTGGAGCACGGAACCTGGGCACCCGTCTTCCGCCGGAAGCCGGGAGCGGGTGACGACTCCACGGAACGCCCGTGGGGCCCCAGGACGGTACGGGCCGCGGAGGACGCCCTTCCGGCCCCGGGCCGCGGCGGCCTCTCCCACTGGCTCACGGGCCGGCCCCGCCGCGAGGAGCCCCTTGAGACCGATGCCTGGGACGGCCCGGAAGACCTCGACGACCAGGAGGACGACTGGCAGGACCACGGAAGGGACGACGGGCGCCGCCCGTGGGACTCCCTGCCGCCCTCCGCCCGCATGTACGGCGCGCCCGCCGACCCCGGCCCGCCCGGGAGGGTGGGCGGCCACCTCTGGCGGCGGGCCGGCACGGCGCTCGCGCTGCTGGCCACCGTCGCCGCCGTGGCCCTGCTCGGCGTGACCGCCCTGCGACGGACGGACGGCCCCGAGGCCCGGCAGGAGAGCCTGGCCGACACCCGGGCCAAGGTCGTCATCCCGCTGCCCGACGGGTGGCACGCGGGGGCGGTGCCGCCGGTGACCGGGTTCACCTCGGTCGCCCGCGACGGCGACGGCGCCCTCGTCATGGCCAGGCCGGTCGGCGAACCGGTGGGCGATCCCAGGAAGGCCGCGGCCCAGGCCGCCGAGCTGTACTCCCGGCTCCTGCTCAAGGGCGACCGGGTCGGCGTCGTCGAGGACAGGAACCTGACCGGCGGGCACACGCGCGCCCTGCGCGCCGAGTACCAGGACGTCGTGAACCGGCCCGCGTACCTGAGAGTGATCCTGCTCACCCGCGACGGCGGCGCGGTGCTCGTCGTCGGGCTGCTCCAACCCGAGGAACCCGCACGCAGACAGGCGCTGGACGCGCTGCTGGCGAGCGTGCGATAAGCCCCCTGAAAGCCACCTGACGCCCATTAGCACGCAAGGACGACCTTGGCCAGGATCCGCGGTGCACGGCACGTCTTGTCGGTGTGCCCGATTACCCTTGGGTCACTGTGAGAGAGCGAAGCACACGAACCCCAGAGGTGATGCGGTGAGCACCTTCGCCGCGTCCCACCTATCGCCTTCCTATCCCGACCGTGCCGCGTGGGGCACCGCCCAGAAGCTCCGGGCATGGCAGCAGGAGGCGTTCGACCTCTATACCAGGCTTGAGCCGCGTGACTTCCTCACCGTGGCGACCCCGGGCGCGGGCAAGACGACCTACGCCCTGCGGATCGCCAGTGACCTGCTGGCCAGGGGAGTGATCAAGGCGATCACCGTCGTCACCCCCACCGAGCACCTCAAGCGGCAGTGGGCCGACGCCGCGAGCCGGGTCGGCATCGGCATCGACCCCGAGTTCAAGAACAGCCAGGGCACCACCTCCCGCGACTACATCGGCGTCGCCGTCACCTACGCCCAGGTCGCCATGCATCCGGCCCTGCACCGGGCGCGCACCGAGGCCCGCAAGACGCTGGTCATCTTCGACGAGATCCACCACGCCGGCGACGCCAAGTCGTGGGGCGACGGCATCCGTGAGGCGTTCGAGCCGGCCACCCGGCGGCTCCAGCTCACCGGCACGCCGTTCCGCTCCGACGACAACCCCATCCCCTTCGTCGGCTACCAGGAGGACGCCGAGGGCCTCAAGCGCAGCGTCGCCGACTACTCCTACGGCTACGGCCCCGCCCTCGACGACGGCGTCGTCCGTCCCGTGATCTTCCTCGCGTACTCCGGCGAGATGAAGTGGCGCACCCGGGCCGGTGACGAGATCGCGGCCACGCTCGGCACGCCGCTCACGAAGGACCAGCTCTCGCAGGCGTGGCGGGCCGCGCTCGACCCCAAGGGCGACTGGATCAGGCAGGTCATGCAGGCCGCCGACCGGCGGCTGACCGAGGTGCGGCGCGGCGTGCCCGACGCCGGCGGCCTGGTCATCGCGACCGACCACGAGACGGCCCGCGCCTACGCCCGCCACCTGCGCGCCATCACCGGCGAGGGCGCCACGGTCGTGCTCTCCGACGACCCGGGCGCGTCCAAGAAGATCAAGGCGTTCGCCGCCTCGCAGGACCGCTGGCTGGTGGCGGTCCGCATGGTGTCGGAGGGCGTCGACATCCCGCGCCTGTGCGTCGGCGTCTACGCCACCTCCACCTCGACCCCGCTGTTCTTCGCCCAGGCGGTCGGGCGCTTCGTCCGGGCCCGCAAGCGCGGCGAGACCGCCTCGGTGTTCCTCCCCTCGGTGCCGACCCTCATGGGGCTGGCCAACGAGATGGAGGTGGAGCGCGACCACGTCCTCAACCGCCGCCCGCCCGAGGACGGCCTCGACGACAGCCTCCTGGAGCAGGCCAACCGCAAGCAGGACAACCCCGACGTCCTGGGCGACGAACTGCCGTTCGAGACGATGGAGACGTCGGCGACGTTCGACAGGGTGCTGTTCGACGGCGGCGAGTTCGGCACGGGGGCCGCGGTCGGCTCGGCCGAGGAGGAGGACTTCCTCGGCCTGCCGGGGCTGCTGGAGCCGGACCAGGTGGCCACGCTGTTGCGCAAGCGTCAGTCGGACCAGCAGGCGGCCAGGCGCCGCGAGCCCAAGGACGAGGCGCCGCCCGAGCTGGCGCCGCACGAGCGGATCGCGGAGCTGAGGCGGGAGCTGAACGGGCTCGTGGGCGCCTGGAACCACCGCACGGGCCAGCCGCACGGCGTCATCCACTCGGACCTGCGCCGCGCCTGCGGCGGCCCGCCGATCGCCCAGGCGACGGCCGAGCAGATCCAGGAACGCATCGACAAGATCCGCCACTGGGCCACCCAGCGCCGCTGACCTGTCCGGCCGCCCGCAGTCCCACGAAGGGGGAGGCCGTCCGCAGTCTCACGTACGGCCGTCCGCCGTCTCAGCGAGCGGCCGTCCGCCGTCTCAGGTACGGGCGGCTGCGTGTCTGGTGAACGCGCCCGGCCCGGCGGGCGGGCCGGGCGCGTGGCGTCCTGGCCCGGACCTCAGGTGGCGCGCCGGTGATCCGCGCCCGGGGCCTTCGAGGCGTCAGGGGCGTCGTGGGCGCCGGTGTTCCCGTGGGTGGTGGCGGCGTCCGGGGCGTCCGGGGCGTCCGGGGCGTTCAGGTCGTCGGAGCCGTCGGAGCCGTCGGAGCCGTCGGAGCCGTCGGGGGCGGGGATGCGGTGGCCGGTCCGGCCGTCGATCAGCACGTAACGGCCGAGGTGCCCGTGTCCGTGCCCCGCGTCGCCGGAGGCCTGGGCTCGACGGACGCCCGCCGCCGTGAGCGGCACCCGCAGCGACGCCTCACCCTCCTCGACCCGCACAGGCACACTTCGCCCACCCGCGCCCGGGGCGCCCGACACTGAGCCGCTCGCGCCATGTGAGCCGTGTGTGCCGCCCGGGCCCCCTGAGCCGGCGTCGCCGCTCGCGCCCGGAGCGGCCGAGCCCGATGCCGAGCCCGGCGCGGGCCCCTCGTGGAGCCACACCTTGAGCCTGCGCCCCTCGGCCAGCACCACCACGTCGGCTGTGGCGCACTCCCCGGCCGCCGCCGGCCAGGACAGGACGAGCCCGCCGCGCCGCCCCTCCACCCGGCCCGTCCGGGGCAGCGGCTCCCGCTCGGCGCACTCCGCCCGCGCTTCAGGGGGCGCCGCAACGGCCCCGCCGTGGGGATCGGGCAAGGGGAAGCGGACGGCGTTCGTGGCGATCGTCGCCACCTCCAGCATCGTCAGCGCCAGCACCGCGCCGGCCCGGGCCCAGGCCCGGCCGGACACGAGGACCCACAGGCTGAACGGGCCGAGGACGAGCCAGGCCAGTCCGAGAGAGAAGGCGAGCATGAAGAGACCTCACACCGGGATGAGACACGTGACTCTCCGTGTTACTTCTCCCTCGGCGTGGCCGCTCCGGCTTGACGATCCCCTGAACGTTCCGTTGTCGATCGTGTACGTTGCGTGGTGAGAGGCGTCGAAGGGACGCCGGGTTACCTTGGAGGGGTGCCTGAAGTGAGCCTGTACCTTCCGGAGGACATCCAGCAGCGGGTCGCGGAGGCGGCCCGAGTGCACAGGATGACCGAAGAGGACTACATGCGCGACGCCATCCGGCGGGCGCTGGTGGAGGAGGCCCTCGCTGAGCGCCCCCGGCCCAGGCTTCCGGTGTTCGAGCTGGGCGGCGAGACGCTCACGGCCGAACGCGTCGATGAGATCCTCACCGAGGGCTTCGGCGAGGACGGGCTAGTCTGATGCTGGTCCTCGACACCAGCGGGCTGCTTGCCGCCATCGGTCCCGAGCAGCCGTTCCACAAGGAAGCGCGTCATGTGTTGGAGACGGAGGAGGGGCCACTGCTCCTCTCCCCGTTCGTCCTCGCCGAGACGGACTACATGATTCTCAAGCTCGCCGGCGTCCGGCGAGAGCTGCAATTCCTCCGGGACATCGGTGCGGGCGGTTACGAACTGGTGGCCATGTCGGCGGACGACGTGAGACGCGCGGCGAACATCGCCGAGCAGTACGCCGACATGCGGATCGGGCTGACCGACGCGTCTGTCGCGCTGGTCGCGGCCCGTCATGGCACCACTCGGGTGCTGACGCTGGACCACCGGCACTTCCGCACGATGAAGCCGCTCCGGGGTGACGCCTTCACGGTCCTTCCCGCCGACGGCCGCTGAGAGGCCGTCACGGGGTCAGCCGACCGCGGGGGCGCCCTTGAGGGTGACGCCGGCGGCGTCGAGTTCGGCCAGGGCCGCGTCCGTGGTGTGGCGGGCGACCCCGGCCGTCAGGTCCAGCAGCACCCGTACGGCCAGGCCGTTCTTGACCGCGTCCAGTGCCGTGGCGCGCACGCAGTGGTCCGTGGCGATGCCCACGATGTCCACCTCGTGCACCTTGTGCTCCGCCAGCCACGCCCCCAGGCTCACCCCGTCGCCCGAGGCGCCCTCGAAGCCGCTGTAGGCCGCCGTGCGGGCGCCCTTGCTGAACACCTCCTCGACCGCCGCCACGTCCAGCGCCGGGTGGAAGTCGGCGCCCGGTGTGCCGGCGACGCAGTGGCGGGGCCAGGTCGCGACGTAGTCGGGGTGGTCGGAGAAGTGGTCGCCCGGATCGACGTGGTAGTCGCGGCTGGCCACCACGTGGTCGTAGGGGTGGTCGGCCACGTGGCGGGTGATCGCCGCGGCCACCTGCGAGCCTCCCGCCACGGCGAGGCTGCCGCCCTCGCAGAAGTCGTTCTGCACGTCGACGATGATTAACGCGGTGCCCATAGAGGCACGATACGTCAGGCGAACTCGGTGGGGATCGCCGCGTACCCGCGTCCGATCTGCAGCGCCTCCTGGGGCAGCGTCGCGACCGACTCGGCGTGGCGCGCGCGGGCGTCCGCCAGCGGCTCCCTGCCGACGGGCTCGCCGCCGCGCACGAGCTGCCGCAGCAGCGGCACGCCGCCCTCCGGCGCCTCGCCCGAGGTGGTGATCAGCTCGGTCTCCGCCCGGCCCTGGCCGTCGAACAGCCGGTACGCGTGCTTGCGCCCCCCGCGCGACGGCTTGCCGACCGAGCGCTTGGCGACCGGCTCCATCTCGTCCGTGGCCGTCTCGCGGGCCACCAGCTTGTAGACGAGCGCGGCCGTCGGCACGCCGGACCCGGTCACCAGTGACGTGCCGACCCCGTAGCCGTCCACGGGGGCGGCGGCGAGCGCGGCGATGGCGTACTCGTCGAGGTCGGAGGTGACCAGGATGCGCGTGTCGAAGGCGCCCAGCGCGTCGAGCTGCTCGCGGACCTCCTGCGCGGCGGCGGCGAGGTCGCCCGAGTCGATGCGGACCGCGCCCAGCTTGGTGCCGGCCAGCTCGACGGCGGTCCGTACGGCCTCCGGCACGTCGTAGGTGTCGACGAGCAGCGTGGTCTCGGGCCCCAGGGAGGCGATCTGCGCCTCGAACGCGGCCTGCTCGGAGTCGTGCAGCAGCGTGAACGCGTGCGCCGCCGTGCCGGCCGTGGGGACGCCGTACACGTGGCCGGCCATGAGATTGGACGTGGAGGCGAACCCGGCGAGGTAGGCGGCGCGGGCCGAGGCGATCGCGGC
Source organism: Nonomuraea sp. NPDC005501 (assembly GCF_040605905.1). NCBI lineage: Bacteria > Bacillati > Actinomycetota > Actinomycetes > Streptosporangiales > Streptosporangiaceae > Nonomuraea > Nonomuraea sp. NPDC005501. Next base: position 101,009 of record NZ_JBEXDT010000007.1, read on the forward strand.
ACGCTCGTGGGTGCGGCGCGAGCCCATCTCGATGAGCGGCCGGCCGCCCGCCGCGTTGCGCATGCGGGACGCGGCCGAGGCGATCGCGCAGTCGTGGTTGAGAATGGACAGGATCATGGTTTCGAGCAGCACGGCCTCGGCGAAGGTGCCCTCGACGACCATGATCGGGGAGGCCGGGAAGTAGAGGTCGCCCTCGGCGTAGCCGCAGATGTCGCCCGAGAAGCGGTACCCCGCCAGGAACTCCAGGGTGGACTCGTCGACCACGCGGTTCTCCCGCAGAAAGGTGAGCTGTTCCTCACCGAAACGGAAGTTCTCCAGCTCGTCCAGGACGCGGCCCGTCCCCGCGACGACCCCGTAACGCCTGCCCCCAGGGAGATGCCGCGCGAACACCTCGAAAACGGCGCGCCGGTGGGCGGCGCCGCTTCGCAGACCCGCCTGCAACATCGTCAGCTCATAGTGATCTGTCAGCAACGCGGTGCTCATGCTCAATGTCACGACTCGAAGACTACGGCGGAGGTAGGGCAGGATGGGGAATGTGGGTAGCACCGCTCCAATCGCCGTCGAGCGTCCGTCATCGGACGTCCGGCCCGATCTGCCTTGGGTGACGATCGTCTGGAACGACCCCGTGAACCTCATGTCGTACGTGACGTACGTCTTCCAGACCGTTTTCGGCTACACCCGCGAGAAGGCCGAGAAGCTCATGCTGGACGTCCACCACAAGGGCAGGGCCGTCGTGTCCAGCGGCACGCGCGAGGAGATGGAACGCGACGTGCAGATCTTGCACTCCTACGGCCTGTGGGCGACGGTCCAGCCGGACTCGGTCAAGTGAGGCGGTACGGGTGAGCTCGGGGTTCTCGTCGAAGCGCGGCGTGGTCATCGCCCAGTTCGAGGCGCCGGAGGTGGCGATCCTCCGCTCGCTGGTGTCACAGGTGCTGGGCCTGGTCGAGCCGGGGGAGACCGGCGACGACCCGCTGGAGCGCGCCCTCGGCATCGGCGGCGGGGGCGAGGCGCCGTCGGACCCGGTGCTGGCGAGGCTGTTCCCGTCGGCGTACGAGGACGCGGGCGACGCGGCGGAGTTCCGCCGCTACACCGAGGCGACGCTGCGCGACGGCAAGCGCGCCGACGCGCGCACCATGCTCGACACGGCCCGGCCCGGACGCACCGAGCTGACGCCCGAGCAGGCCCAGGCGTGGCTGCGCGCGCTCAACGACGTGCGGCTGGCCCTCGGCACCAAGCTGGAGGTGACCGAGGAGATCCACGAGGAGATCGCGACGATGTCCGAGGACGACCCCCGCTACCCGGCCTACGTGACCTACGACTGGCTCACCTACCTCCAGGACACCCTGGTCCGGGCCCTCTGGTAGCTTCCGGGCATGCTGACGATCTCGCAGGAACTGGTGGACCGGATCGTTGCCCACGCGCGGGCCGACCACCCCGACGAGGCGTGCGGTGTGATCGCGGGACGCGACGGTGTGCCGGAGCGGTTCGTCCCGATGGAGAACGCCGAGCGCTCGCCGACCTTCTACCGCTTCGACTCGATGGAGCAGTTCCGCGTCTGGCGTGAGATGGACGACCGTGACGAGGAGCCGGTCGTGATCTACCACTCGCACACGGCCACCGAGGCGTACCCGTCGCGCACCGACGTCTCCTACGCCTCCGAACCGGGCGCCCACTACGTGCTCGTCTCGACCCGCGACGAGCAGGAGGTGGAGTTCCGCTCCTTCCGGATCGTCGACGGTGTCGTCACCGAGGAAGAGGTAAGGTTCATCCCATGATGGTCCGGCCGGTGCAGAGCTTTCTCTTCGCCCACACCCCGGCTGTCGTCGTCTACGACTGTCGCTGACCTGGAATTCGCATCCAGCCGTCGGCGTTGCCGCCGATGGGACGACCTGACCTGAGGAGACTGAGCGAGATGGCCATCGAGGTTCGCATTCCGACCATCCTGCGTAACTACACCGGCGGTGCCAAGGCGGTCGCCGCCGAGGGCGCCACCCTCGACGAGCTGATCAGCAACCTGGAGTCCGCCCACCCCGGCATCAAGGACCGCCTGATCGACCAGGGCAACCTGCGCCGGTTCGTCAACGTGTACCTGAACGACGAGGACGTCCGCTTCCTCGGCGGTCTCGGGACCCCCGTCTCCGACGGCGACACGGTGACCGTCCTCCCGGCCGTCGCCGGCGGGTGACATGCGGTTCGATTCGCTGATCGAGTCGGTCGGCCGCACTCCTCTGGTCGGCCTGCCCCGGCTCTCGCCCGCGCCTGACGTCCGCGTCTGGGCGAAGCTGGAGGACCGCAACCCGACCGGCTCGATCAAGGACCGTCCGGCGCTGTGGATGATCCAGCAGGCCGAGAAGGACGGGCTGCTCACCCCGGGCTGCACGATCCTGGAGCCGACCAGCGGCAACACCGGCATCTCGCTGGCCATGTCCGCCAGGCTCAAGGGCTACCGGCTGATCTGCGTGATGCCGGAGAACACCTCCGAGGAGCGCCGCCAGCTCCTGCGCATGTGGGGCGCGGAGATCATCTCCTCGCCCGCCGCGGGCGGCTCCAACGAGGCCGTCCGCCGCGCCAAGGAGCTCGCCGCCGCCAACCCGTCGTGGGTGATGCTCTACCAGTACGGCAACCCGGCCAACTGGCGCTCCCACTACGAGACGACCGGCCCGGAGATCCTTGAGGACCTGCCCACGGTCACCCACTTCGTGGCCGGGCTCGGCACGACCGGCACCCTCATGGGCGTCGGCCGGTTCCTGCGGGAGCGGGTGCCCGAGGTGAAGATCGTCGCGGCCGAGCCGCGCTACGGCGAGCTGGTGTACGGCCTGCGCAACGTCGACGAGGGCTTCATCCCCGAGCTGTACGACGAGTCGGTGCTGACCACCCGCTACTCGGTGGGCTCGGCCGACGCGCTGCGCCGCACCCGCGAGCTGCTGGCCGCCGAGGGCATCTTCGCCGGCGTGTCCACGGGCGCCGCCCTGCACGCGGCGCTCGGGGTGGCGGCCAAGGCCGCCAAGGCGGGGGAGCGGGCCGACGTGGTGTTCGTGGTGGCCGACGGCGGGTGGAAGTACCTGTCGACGGGCGCGTACGAGGGCACCCTGGACGAGGCGGAGGAGCGGCTGGAAGGCCAGCTCTGGGCGTGACGCCCCTGACGCACAAGCGTGAAAGAAGAAGGCGGCCGGCGTGGAGCCGGCCGCCTTCTGTCACGTCCTGAGCCGATCAGTTGAACAGCAGCCGCAGCGAGAACGTGGCGTCCGAGTCGGTCTGGGTGCCGCTCAGGCCCACCGCGCGCAGCACCTGGGCGTTGGTCTTGTCCTCGCCGCTCAGGCTCTGCAGGTAGTACTTCTCCACCTTGTCCAGGTCGACGAAGACCGCGAACGTGGCCTTGTCGGCGTCCGGGACGGCCGTGGTGAAGGTCTCGCTGTCGCCCAGCGCGCCTTCCTCGGCGAGCTTCTTGGCGTACTCGTCGGTGGTGGCCAGCGTGAACGTGCCGTCACCGGCGACCTTGGCGACCTTGGGCGCGGGCTGACCTTCGGCGGTCATGGCCTTCTGGACCTTGTCGAAGACGGCCTGCGCCTTGGCCGGGTCCGTGACGATGCGGACGCCGCCCTTGACCTGGTCGCTGTCGAGGCCCTCGCTGTCCACGGCCACCGTCAGGTTCTTGCCGAAGAACGTGGCCAGGTCGTCCGGAAGCTGGAGGCCGTAGGTCTGCTTGGCCTTGTCGATGACCTGCTTGAACTCGCCGCCGCCGGCCGCCGTCATGGACTTCTCGATGTCGGCCCACTTCTTGGTGAGCATCTGGTCGAGGCCGGAGACGGACAGCGCGCCGGCCGTCGAGGCGGGCAGCGTGCTCAGCTTCGCGCCCTCCAGGTCGCCGTCCACGAGGCCCTCCGCGCCGCGGACCACGCCGGCCAGCTCCGCGTACGCGCTGTCGAAGCGCAGCGCGCCGGCGAACCGGGCGTTCTTCACCTGCTCCAGCGCCTTGGCCTCCTCGGCGTCCATGTCCTCGGCGGCCAGCTTGCCGACCTCGCCGAGGCGGGCCCAGAAGGACAGCACGCCCTGCTCGCCCACGGCGTCGAGGTCGTCGGAGAAGTCGGCGGCGGTCGCCAGGCTGGCGGTCTCGGCCGCGTACGTGTCGGCCTTGGCCTGCTCGTCGGTGAGCAGCGCGTAGTCGTCGCGGAAGGCGATGCCGTACTTGTCGTCGCCCATCAGCTTGGCGATGCCGGCCTTGGCCGCGGCCTCGTCCTTCACCTGGACGGCCACCGCGAACTCCGGCTCCTTGCCGGCCGCCGCGGGCGGCATCACGGCCACACCGATGCGGCTGCCGAGCCACGGGTCCACGTCGCGGGCGAAGTCCATCTTGGCCAGGCTGTCGTCGTCCTCCTTGATGGAGTTGAACAGCGCCTGGCGCGGGTCCTCGCCGGTGAACGCGTCCTTGGTCACCGAGAACTTGCGGGCGATCTGGAACAGCGCCACCTTCTGGTTGGCGGCCGGGTCCAGGTCCAGGCGGACGTAGGCGATCGCGTTGGGCGGCAGCACCTCGTGCGGCTGCGTGCCGCCGCCGCCGATCGCGCCCACGGCCCAGACGGCGCCGCCGCCGAGCAGCACCACGGCCAGGGCGGCGGCGATGGCGATGATCCAGCTCTTGCGGCCCTTGCCGGCCGGCTGGGTGGGACCGAACCCGTCGGGCCCCTGCTGCTGCCAGCCCTGCTGCTGCCCGTGACCCTGCTGCGCGTACTGCTGCTGCCCGTAGGCGGGCTGCTCGTAGCCCTGCTGGCCGTAGCTTGGCTGGCCGTAGCTTGGCTGGCCCTGGGACTGCTGCCCGTGACCCTGCTGCCCGTAGCCCTGCTGGACGAAGTCGGGCTGGCCGTAGCCGGGCTGCTGGCCGTAGCCGGCCTGCTGGCTGAAGGCCGCCTGACCGTGGTCCGGCTGGCCGTACGCGGGCTGGCCGTAGGACGCCTGCTGCCCGTACCCGGGCTGCTGACCCGACGACGCCTGCTCGCCGTACGGCTGACCGTGCTGCTGGCCCGCGTAGGGCTGCTGCGGCGGGTACGGCTGGCCGTGCGGCGCGGTAGGCGGGTTGGGGGACTGCTCCGAGCTCCAGCGGTAAGCCGTCGTCCGATCAGGATCCTGGCCAGGAGGGGGATTATTCGCAGACATCACTCAACTCACAATGTGGACTTATGACCACAGGAACGGTAACGGATGTTGCTGTACGGGCGCTTGCAATGCACTGAAGACGACGAGGCCGTGGATCGTCCGGCTGCCCTGGCTCCTGTCCCGGTCGCGTAGAGTATGCGGGCTACTAGAATATAGTTCGGTACTTTGTGAGGCGGGACTGATGACCAAGTTCGACGAGGCCACGCAGGCGATCAGGGTCGACGAGACCACCTACGACGTCTGCCTCGACCCCGGCTACGCCATCGGCGGGCCGCTCAACGGCGGTTACCTGATGGCCGTGGTGCTGCGAGCCGTGGTGGACTCCTCGCCGTTCGAGCACCCGGTGAGCACGACGGTCCAGTTCCTCCGGTCGCCGGCGGCCGGTCCGGCGCGGGTCCGGGTCGAGCAGCTCAAGGCGGGCAAGACCGCCGCCTTCACCCGGGCCACACTCGTCCAGAACGACGTCGCCCAGATCGCGGCACTGGTGACGACCGCCACGCTCCACGACGCGGAGCCCACGTATGCCGATGAATCGGGATATGTCATGCCGCGCCCCGAGGACTGTGTCCGGCTGCCCGACCCCAAGCCCGAGTCCGGCATGACGCTCAACGCCCAGCTCGAGCTGCTCTTCGACCCGCCCACGATCGGCTGGCTGAGCGGCCGTCCCACCGGCCGGCCCGAGTCGCGGGCGTACTTCCGGATGGCCGAGACCCAGGACCCGGACCCGTACGTGCTGGCCCTCGCGGTCGACGCGCTGCCGCCCGTGGTGTTCTCGACGGGGGCGCGCGGCTGGGCGCCCACCGTGGACCTGACCTGGCACCTGCGCGCGCTGCCCGCCCCCGGCTGGCTCACGCTCATCGGCGGCGGCCGGCTCGTCTCCGGCGGCTGGTTCGACGAGGAGGTCGAGGTGCGCGACTCCCGGGGCCGCCTCGTCGCCCAGGCCCGCCAGCTGGCACGCGTGGGACGGGGGTGACACGAACGCACTGTGAGTATTCTTACGCAGTGCGCAGGTCGCGGGTCCCCTACCCTCTGAAACGTGCAGGACGCGAGCATCGGGATCTTCGACAGCGGGGTGGGCGGCCTGACGGTCGCCCGGGCGATCATCGACCAGCTTCCCCATGAGTCCATCACCTATGTGGCCGACACGGCGCGCCAGCCCTACGGGCCGAAAAGCATCGCCGAGGTGCGCGCCTACGCGCTGGAGGTGATGGACCACCTCGTCGAGAACGACGTGAAGATGCTCGTGATCGCGTGCAACAGCGCCAGCGCCGCCGTGCTGCGCGACGCGCGCGAGCGCTACGACGTCCCGGTGGTCGAGGTGATCCAGCCCGCCACCCGCCGCGCGGTGCGGGCCACCCGCACCGGCGAGGTGGGCGTGATCGCCACCCGGGCCACCATCGCGTCGATGGCCTACCACGACGCCTTCGCCGCCGCCCCCCACGTACGCCTGACCAGCGTGGCCGCCCCGCGCCTGGTCGAGTACACCGAGCGGGGGGACACGACGAGCGAGGAGGTCATCGAGGCGGTCCGGGAGTACCTGGCGCCCATCCGGGAGGCGGGGTGCGACACGCTCATCCTCGGCTGCACCCACTACCCGCTCCTCACCGGCGCCATCTCCTATGTCGCCGGCGACGAGGTCACGCTGGTCTCCAGCGCCGACGAGACGGCCAAGGACGTCTATCGGATCCTGCACGACCGTGGCCTGGCGGCCGGAAGCGACGTCACCCCCCGGCACCGCTTCCGCGCCACCGGCGACTCCACGCTGTTCGCCCACCTGGGACGGCGTTTCCTGGGCCCGGAGATCGACGCGGTCGAAGTCACACCGGTCGGGGGTACTACCTGCAACGGAGGCCCACATGAAGGTGACCATCATCGGCTGCTCGGGTAGCTTCCCGGGCCCCGACAGTCCCGCGTCGTGCTACCTGCTCGAAGCCGAGGGCTTCAGGATGCTGCTCGACCTCGGCGCGGGCGCGCTGGGCGCCCTCCAGCGGCACATCGGCCTGTACGACGTGGACGCCATCTGCCTGTCCCACCTGCACGCCGACCACTGCCTCGACATGTGCGGCTACCACGTGGCCCGCACGTACGGCCCCGAGGCGCCGTACCCGCGCGTGCCGGTCGTCGCGCCCGCCGACGCGTCGAAGCGGCTGGCCGCCGCGTACGGCATGCCCGACGAGCCGGCGCTGGAGACGGCCTTCGACTTCCGGCCGCTGACGGCCGGCACGTTCGAGGTGGGACCGTTCACGCTGACGGCCCGCCTGGTCAACCACCCCGTCGAGGCGTACGGTTTCCGCGTCTCCCACGGCGGGCGGACGGTCGCCTACTCCGGCGACACCGGCGAGTGCGCCGAGCTGGTGAAGCTCGCCGAGGACGCCGACCTGATGCTGTGCGAGGCGTCCTTCGTGGACCGGCCGGGGCTGCCCACCGATCTGCACCTTTCCGGCCGGCAGGCCGCCGTGCACGCGGCCAAGGCCGGCGCCGGCAGGCTGGTGCTCACCCACCTGGTGCCCTGGAACGACCAGGCGACCGTGCTCGACGACGCCTCCCGGGGCGGCTACGACGGCCCCATCGAGCTGGCCAGGAGCGGCGCCGTCTACGAACTGGCCTGACCTCGTCGGGTCGGCTGGTTCAGGGGTCGGTGCGTACCTGGGTGAAGTCGCGCATCCGCGGCAGCGGCGAGAACAGCAGCGGCAGGAACGACACCAGCCGGCCGGCCATGAACAGCCACAACGCCTCCCGCACGCCGATCTGCTGGGCCACGAGCCCGCCGAGCAGCGCGCCCAGCGGCATCGTGCCCCACACCACGAACCGGACCGTGGCGTTGATCCGGCCGAGCATGCGCTCCGGCGCGACCATCTGCCGGTAGGTGATCTGGCCCACGTTGTAGAGGATCGCCCCCCACGACAGCGCGATCGACGTGACGCTGAAGAACGCCACCCGCCAGTCGGCCTGCGTCATCGGGAGCAGCAGGCCGAACGGCGACGTCACGGCGATCGCCAGCCAGGTCACCCGGGCCGTGCCGTACCGGGTGAACAGCCACGTCCCGGTGAGCCCGCCGAGCAGCCCGCCGACCGCGCCGGACATGAGCAGCACGCCGATCACCCCCGGCGCCAGCCGCACCTCGTCGGCGAGGAACAGCACCGACAGCCCGAGCACGGCGCTGACGCACAGGTTGGTGCCGGCGGTCGTGGTGACGATCGCCCGCAGCAGCCGGTCGCCCCAGACGAACACGAGCCCCTCACGGATGTCCCGCAGCATGCCGGTGCGCCCGCCGCCCGCGGGAGCCCGCCGGTCGGGCGTCCTGATCGAGGTGAGCAGGATCGCCGAGCCGAGCGAGGCCAGCGCGGTGGCGAACACCGTCAGCGGCGCGCCCAGGGCCTGCACCAGCAGCCCGCCCAGGCTGGGGCCGGCCAGCGCGCCGCCGGAGCGAACGAACTCCAGCTTGGAGTTGCCGCTGCTCAGGCTCTGCTTGCTGACCAGTTCGGGCAGGTAGGTCTGATCAGCCACGTCGTCGAACACCTGCGCCATGCCCGCCAGCAGCGCCACCGCCAGCATCATCCCCATGGACAGCAGTCCCAGCGTGTACGCGAGCGGGATGCTCGCCAGCAGCGCGCACCGGACCAGATCCGCGGTGATCATCACGCGGCGCTTCGACATACGGTCCACCCACACCCCCGCGGGTAACCCGATCGCCAGGAACGCCGCGGTCTGTAACGCGGACAGCAGGCCGACCTCCAGCGCGCCGGCGTTGAGGACCAGGACGGCGACCAGCGGGAGCGCGACTCGGGAGATGTTGACCCCGAGCTCGTCGGCCACATGTGAGCTGAGGAACCTGATGAAGTCAGGGCTCCGCAACACCCCCGTTGTCATTGCGTAAGGATCGCTGTGGCGGACACTTTCGGTCAAGAGCGTCACGGTGCGGAGATAGGGTGAACTGCATGTCTCGACAGGATGGCCGTGCTCCCGACCAGCTACGCCCGATCACCATCACCCGGCAGTGGCTCGCCCACGCCGAGGGCTCGGTGCTCGTCGAGTTCGGCGGCACGCGCGTGCTGTGCGCCGCCTCGGTGCAGGACAGCGTGCCGCGCTGGCGCCGGGGCAGCGGCCAGGGCTGGGTGACCGCCGAGTACGCCATGCTGCCGCGCGCCACCAACACGCGCAACGACCGCGAGTCGGTCCGCGGCAAGATCGGCGGGCGCACCCACGAGATCTCCCGGCTGATCGGCCGGTCGCTGCGGGCCTGCGTCGACTACAAGGCCCTCGGCGAGAACTCCATCGTCCTCGACTGCGACGTCCTCCAGGCCGACGGCGGCACCCGGACCGCCGCGATCACCGGGGCGTACGTCGCCCTGGCCGACGCCGTGGCCTGGATGCGCGAGCGTAAGATGTGCCCCGGCGACCCGCTGGTCGGCTCCGTCGCGGCCGTCTCGGTCGGCGTCGTCGGCGCGGTGCCGATGCTCGACCTCTGCTACACCGAGGACGTGGCCGCCGAGACGGACATGAACGTCGTCATGACGGGCTCCGGCAGCTTCGTCGAGGTGCAGGGCACCGCCGAGGGGGCGCCGTTCGACCGCGGGACGCTCGACCAGCTGCTCGCCCTGGCCGCCGGCGGCTGCGAGGAGCTGACGCTGATCCAGATGGAGGCGCTCGGCCGATGAAGATAGTGCTCGCCACCCGCAACCAGGGCAAGATCGCCGAGCTGCGCCGCATCTTGTCGGGGTTCGACATCCTGGGGCTGGAGGAGTTCCCCTCGATCGGCGAGGTCGCCGAGACGGGGGTCACGTTCGAGGAGAACGCCCTGCTCAAGGCGCACGCCGTCGCCCAGGGGTCCGGGCTGCCCGCGGTGGCCGACGACTCCGGCCTGTGCGTCGACGTGCTGAACGGCATGCCGGGCGTCTTCTCCGCCCGCTGGTCCGGCCGCCACGGCGACGACCAGGCCAACCTCGACCTGCTGCTGGCCCAGGTCTCCGACGTGCCCGCCGAGCGGCTGACGGCCCACTTCGCGTGCGTGGCGGCGCTGGCGCTGCCGTCGGGGGAGACCTGCGTGGTCGAGGGCGACCTGCCGGGCCGGCTGATCTCCGCTCCGCGCGGGTCCAACGGGTTCGGGTACGACCCGATCTTCGTTCCCGACGGTGAGACGCGGACGACGGCCGAGCTGGCGCCCGAGGAGAAGGACGCGATCAGCCACCGGGGCCGCGCGTTCCGCGCCCTCGCCCCGCAGGTCCGCGACCTGCTGTCACCGTTGTCCTGACGTTCGCGTGGCGGTTCCGACGTGTGCGTGGAGTCCTGACGCGTGTGTGGGGTCCTGACGTTGGCGTGGCAGTCCCGTAACCGGCGCGTAAGAACCGGGCGGGTGCCGCGGGCGTAGCGTCGGTACCGTGCAGAGGCAAGACATGGCGCCCGCCTGGGCGGGCGCGCTGGCGGGGCTGACGGCCGGGGCGGTGGCGCTCGGCGTCGCCCGGCTCGTGGCCGGGATCGCGGGGCCGGAGACGTTCCCGGTGGTGGCCGTGGGCGACGTGGTCGTCGACCTGACGCCCCCACCGGTCAAGGACTTCGCGATCAACGCGTTCGGCGCCAACGACAAGACGGTCCTCGTCGGGGGCGTGCTCGTGGTGCTGGCCGTCATCGCGGCCGCCCTGGGGATCGCGGCCCGGCGGCGGCCGGTGGCCGGCGACGCGGGGCTGCTGGCGTTCGGGGCCGTGGGGGTGCTGGCGGTGTTGACCCGGCCGGGCGCCGGGATCACCGGGGTGCTCCCGACGGTGGTGGGTGTGGCGGCGGGCGTCTGGACGCTGCGCCTCCTCGAACGGCGGGCGCGTCTCCACCCGGTGCCCGCCGAGGAGCCCGCGGTCCTGGCCGGCGCCGGGGAGGCGGGCTTCCGTGGTGAGGCCGATGCCGGGGAGGCGGGCTTCCGTGGTGAGCGCGGTGCGGGGGAGGACGGGGGGCCGTCCGGGGTGGAGCGGCCCGTGGTGATGCGGCCCGGGGCGTCCGCGGCCGGTGGGTTCGACCGGCGCAGGCTGCTGACCGGGGTCGCGAGCGGGGTGGTGGTGGCGGGGGCGGCCACCGTGCTCGGGCGGGTCCTGTCGGACCGTCAGGCCGTGGACACCGCCAGGGGCGGGCTGGCCCTGCCGGCGCCCACCACGCCCGCCGCGCCGCTGCCCGCCGGGACGGACCTCCGCATCAGCGGCCTGTCCCCCTTCACCACCAGGAACCGGGACTTCTACCGGGTGGACACCGCGCTCGTCGTTCCCCAGGTGAACCCGCAGACGTGGCGGCTGCGCGTCCACGGCATGGTCGACCGGCCGATCGAGATGACCTTCGCCGACCTGCTCAAGCGGCCTCTCACCGAGGCCGACATCACGCTCACCTGCGTGTCCAACCCGGTCGGCGGCGAGTACATCGGCAACGCCCGCTGGCTCGGCGTCCGCATGGCCGACGTGCTGCGCGAGGCCGGGCTCCAGTCCGGCGCCGACATGCTCCTGTCCACCTCCGCCGACGGCTTCACCTGCGGAACCCCGGTGGACGTGGTCATGGACGGGCGGGACGCCCTGTTCGCCGTGGCCATGAACGGGGAGGTGCTGCCCGTGGACCACGGCTTCCCGGTGCGTCAGGTGGTGCCGGGGCTGTACGGGTACGTCTCGGCCACCAAGTGGGTGGTGGACGTGAAGGTGACGAGGTTCGACCGGGACGAGGCGTACTGGACGCCGCGCGGCTGGGCCGCCAAGGCGCCGATCAAGACGCAGTCGCGCATCGACCTGCCCCGGCAGGGCGCGACGGTGCGGGCGGGCCGCACGACGGTCGCCGGGGTCGCCTGGGCGCAGCACACCGGGATCGACGCCGTGGAGGTGCGCGTGGACCGTGGCGAGTGGCGGCAGGCGCGCCTCGCCGCGGTGCCGGGGCCCGACACGTGGCGGCAGTGGGCGCTCGACTGGGACGCCACACCCGGCCGCCACACGATCGAGGTGCGTGCGACCGACGCCGCCGGCCGTACCCAGGCGGAGCAGGAGGCGCCTCCCGCACCGGACGGCGCGACCGGCTGGCACACGATCACGGTCCAGGTCTCGTAACGCTCCGTCGTACCCTTTCTCCGCGTTTGTGCAGGTACGGCGGGTGGATCGTGGTGCCCGAACTTGCCGAGTGGCCCTCCTGGCCGGGGCGGCGGCCCTACGATCGGCGTCGAGCACGACAGGAGGCAGGACGTGACCCGCGACCGCAAGCCCCGCGTCCGGTGGGTCCTTCCCGGAGGGCGCTACGACCCGGTGGTCGGCGACGGCGTGCGGTGGCGCGACTACGAGCGCGCCGCCGACCCGCCGGACCCCGGCCCACCCGACCCCACTCCTCTCGCCCCACGACCACCGGCATCCGGGCGGCGGGCGGGGGAGCAGAGGTCCGGAGAGGAGAGGCGGGCGAGTGGCGCCGCGCCGAGTGCCGCCGTGCCGACGGGTGCCACGACAGCGGGTGTCACGCCAACGGGTGCCACGATGGCGGGTGTCACGCCAACGGGGGCCACGACGGCGCGGCACCGGTTACCCGCTGCGGACGCGGCAGGTGGCGTCGCCCCTGGGCACGTCTCCGCCCTCACCTCCATGCCCGCCTCCGCCCCCGACCCCGCACCGCCCGACAGCGGCCCCGCGGCGGTCCGCGTGGGCGGCGGTCTCCTGCCCACGCCTCCGGACCCGGCCCCGGACGGGCGCCCATCCGCTCGTCCGGCCGATGCGCCCCCGGAGGGACGGCCGGGCGTGTCCCCGGCCCCCGGTGAGGCAGCCTCGGCGCCCCCGGGGCCGCTGGATGTCACCGCCCCGCCTCCTGCTGCCGCCCCGCCTCCCGCTGCGGCCCCGGCGCCCGTGGTGGAGGAACGCGGCGACGACTCCACGCTCGGAGGACAGTCCGGATGGATCATGCCCACCCGGGGAGAGGTCCCGGGCTGGGCCGGCTGGGCGGTGCCCGCCGGGGGAGCGGCCGGCCGGCGGGCGAGGACGGCCGACTGGTTCGACGGTCCCGCCAGGCCGCCGCGGCTCGCCGACTGCCGGCCGTACGGGATGGCAGGAGGGCTGGCGCGTCCCGACCCGCAGGTCGAGCACGACCTGCGGCGCGCCGTGCCGCCCGGCACGCGCTTCCCCGACCCGCGCGGCACCTGGGTCAGGCTGATCAACGGCGGCGGCCCGGCGGACGACCCGTTCCGGGCCTCCAACGCCGCCGACTGCGCCCTGGCCGTGCTGTCCACGTGGCACGGCGAGCCCGCCGCCGCGGCGGCCCGGCACCCCGAGTACGACCGGCTCGGCAGGCCCGTGCTGAGCGGCGAGACGGGCGGGGCCGCCAGGATCGAGCGGTGGGTGGGGCAGCGCTTCCAGTACGCCGGTCACGGGCGGCACGCCTACCCGCTGGTGGAACGGCGGCTGATCGAGGCCGGCCACGGGGCCGCGGCCGTCATCGTCGTGCGCTGGCCCGGCGGCGGCTCCCACGCCTGGAACGCCGTCAACTTCGGCGGCGAGGTCATCTGGATCGACGCCCAGCGCGGCCACATGGCGGTCGATCCTCCCTACACGACGGTGACCGGGGTGTTCTGCGTCGTCGTCGACCGGTACGGGACACCACGATGAGTCGCGACGGGCAGAGGTGAGCGCGGTGGACCTCGACCAGGCCAGGGCGGTGGCGGAGGAGTACTTCAACGGGGTGCGGCCGGTGGACGACCCGGTTCGGGTGGGGGTCCACGGGTTCGGCGAGGGGTACGTGGCCTGGGTCAGGGAGCCCGACTCCGACGACCCGGCCACGCTGCCGGCCACGGTCGGAGGCGGCTGCATCGTGATCGACCGGGTGACCGGGGAGATCGTGAGCCGCCCCCTGCTCGACCCGGAGACGGTCGCCGAGCTGTGGCCGGGCCGCACTCCCCGCTGAGCCGAGCCGAGGCCGGGCCGCACCTGCCGCTGAGGGCGTCCCGGGGCGACGGGTCGTCAGCCGCTCGCCAGGGCGCCGACGATCGAGGCGCGGGCCGCGCGCCGGGCCGGCAGCACCGCCGCCAGCACCCCCGCCAGCCCTGACAGCACCACGAACAGCGCGACCTGCCCGTACGGCACCACGTACACCGCCCCGTCGATCATCGCCCGCACCGCGGCCCAGCCGAACACCGCGCCGAGCACCACCCCGACGAGCGCGCCGATCAGCCCGAGCACCAGCGCCTCCACCGACAGCATGCGCCGCAACTGCGGCCGGGTGAGGCCGAGGGCCCGCAGCAGCGCCGACTCCCGGGTGCGCTCGTGCACCGACAGCGACAGCGTGTTGGCGATGCCGAGCAGCGAGATGAGGATGGCCAGCCCCAGCAGCCCTGTGACGATCATCAGCAGCATGTCCAGGGCCTCGTCGAACTCGCCGCGCACCTCGGTCGAGCTCGACACCTTGACCGTCGGGTACGCGGCCGTCGCCGCGTCCACCACCGCCCGGGACCGGTCCGCCGCCACGTCGTCCTTGGCGTCGACCATCACCCTGGAGTCGGGCAGCGCGCCGAAGTACCGGTCGAAGGCGGTCGTGGCCACGGTGAGGTCCGGCAGCGCCGAGTCGGAGCCGTCCAGCACCGCGACGACGGCGAGCGTGACCGCGCCGTCCTCCTTCGTCGTCAGCGACAGCGAGTCGCCCACGCGGACCCCGAGCTTGGCGGCCACGTCGTCCTCGACCGCGACCTGGCCGTCGCCCAGGCCGCGCATGGAGCCCGACGTGACGGGCGGGTCCATCGGGCCGTCGTACGCGCCCACGTCCACGCGGCTCGCCCCGCCCTTCGGGCCGCTGACCTTGGCCTCGGTGTCGCGGATCTGCACCACCGAGGCGAGCTCCGGCCGCCGCCGCAGCTCCTCGCCGACCGAGCGGGGAATGGCCGAGTCGCGCTCCTGGGTGGCCAGCATGTAGTCGATGGGGAACTGGTCGTCGAGCTTGTCGGTCAGCGTCACCCGGGTCGAGGCGGTGAGCACGGAGATGAGCGTCATCAGCGTCACGCCCACGGTCAGGGCGACCGTCGTGGTGGCGGCCCGCCTCGGGTTACGGCCGGAGTTGTCCACGGCCAGCCGTCCCGGCACGCCGAACAGCCGGGCCGGGACCGCCCCGACCAGCGAGCTGAGCGGCCTGACCAGCACCGGCCCGAGGATGAGCACGCCGAGGAACGTGAGCACGCCACCGCCCATGACCACGAACAGGGACACCTGCTGCCCCGGCTCCAGCACCAGCGCGCCGACACCGGCTGTGCCCAGGCCCGCCAGCAGGAACACCCCGGCGGCGACCATCCGGAGCAGGCCCGTGCGGAACGCCTGCTCCTCCACCTGCGTGCGCAGCGCGGCCACCGGCGCGACCCGGGTGGCCGTGCGCGCCGGCAGCACCGCCGAGCCGATGGTGACGAGCAGCCCGACGGCCAGCCCGAGGCCGATGGTGCCCGGCGTCAGCCGGACGGCGGCCCCGGTCGGCAGCGGCGCGTCCAGCGCGCCGAGCACCGCGAGCGTCCCCGCGCCGAGCCCGTACCCGGCCAGCAGGCCCAGGACGGCCGACAGCAGGCCGATCACGACGGACTCCAGCAGCACCGAGCCGAACACCTGGCCCCGCGTCGCGCCGATGCAGCGCAGCAGTGCCATCTCCCGGGTGCGCTGCGCCACCAGGATCGTGAACGTGTTGTAGATGACCAGCGCCGCCACCAGCATGGACACCAGCCCGAACATGAGCAGCCCCACGGTCACCGCCTTGATCTCCACCCCGGCCTGCCGGGCCAGCCGGTCGGCGAGCTGCGTTCCGGTGAGCACCTGGCGGCCCTCGCCGCCCACGGCCGCGGCGACCGTCCGCCGCAGCGCGTCAGGGTCGGCCCCCGCGACGTCGATCTCGCGGAACCCCTTCTCGCCCGTCATCCGCCGTGCCATGGCCGGGGTGAAGCCCACCACGCCGGTGTAGGCCAGCTCCTGGTCCACGCCCGGGTCGAGCAGGCCCACCAGCTTGAACATCCGCTCCCGCCGCTGCGGGTCCAGCACGGTGATCGTGCCGCCCACCTTGACGCCCTGGGCCTTGGCGGTGCTCTCGTCGAGCACGGCCGCCAGGTCGTCGGAGCCGGGGCCCGTACCGGACACGATCACGGCGCGGCTGAGCGGGCCGGACGAGATCGACAGCCCCGTCGTCGGAGCGTCGCCTGCCGCCTTGCCGTCCTTGCCGATCAGCGGCGCCGGCCCGCGTACGACGCCCTGCGCGTCCGTGACGCCCGGCAGGCCCCGCACCTTGTCGAGCAGCGCCGCGGGCAGCCGGCCGTCCGGCCCCTCGGCGAGTACGGCCACGTCCACCTTGCCCGCGTCGGCCGTGACCTTCTGCGCCAACCCGGCCTGGACGGTGTCCGTCAGCACGAACGTGCCGGCGATGAAGCCCACGCCCAATGTGATGGCCAGCGACGTGAGCAGCAGCCTCAGCCGGTGCGCGCGCAGCCCGGCCAGCGTCGTCCTCAGCACGCCGCGCCTCCGGTACGGGTCGTCTCAGTGCGGTGCGTCATCTCAGGCCTCCAGCTTCATCAGCGTGTCGAGGACCGACTGCGGCGTGGGCGCGGCCAGCTCCGTGACCAGCTCGCCGTCCCGCAGGAACACCACGCGGTCCGCGTACGCGGCGGCGACCGGGTCGTGCGTGACCATGACGATGGTCTGCCCCAGCTCCCGCACCGAGGTGCGCAGGAACGACAGCACCTCGGCGCCGCTGCGCGAGTCCAGGTTGCCGGTCGGTTCGTCCGCGAAGATCACCTGCGGCTTGCTGATGAGCGCCCGCGCCACGGCCACGCGCTGCTGCTGGCCGCCGGACAGCTCCGTCGGCCGGTGTCCGAGCCGGTCCCGCAGGCCGACCGTCTCCACGACCCGGTCGAACAGCACCTGGTCCGGCTGCCGGGCCGCGATCTCCAGGGGGAGGCGGATGTTCTGCTCGGCGGTCAGCGTCGGCAGCAGGTTGAACGCCTGGAACACGAACCCGATCCGCTCCCGGCGCAGCAACGTGAGCCGCTTGTCGCTCAGGCCGGTCAGCTCCACGTCGCCGATGCGCACGGTGCCCGACGTGGCCGTGTCCAGCCCGGCCAGGCAGTGCATCAGCGTGGACTTGCCCGAGCCGGACGGGCCCATGATCGCCGTGAACGCGCCGGTCTCGAACGCCACGTCCACCTCGCGCAGGGCGTACACCTTCGCGTCGCCCTGGCCGTACACCTTCGTCAGGCCGCGCGCCACGACGGCGGGGGCGGCCCTGCGGCGGCTCCCTGTCTCGGTCTCGGTGATGGTCACGTCCACTCCTTCAAGGGGTTGGGGAACGCGACTCACGCTACGAGCGAGATGTGCGGAAAAAATGGGCCCTGAGGAGGGATTTCGTATAGGCCGTGCGATGACGCCGGTCAGCCTTTCGGCCGATGCACCCGCGTCAGGCTCGCGGCCGGTGGGAGGGCACGACCAGCCTCGCCTCGTACGCGTACACGACCGCCTGCGCCCGGTCCCGCAGCCCCAGCTTGGCCAGCACCCGGCCCAGATGCGTCTTCACGGTCGCCTCCGCCACCTCCAGCGCGGCGGCGATCTCCAGGTTCGACAGGCCGCGCGCCACCATCAGCAGCACCTCGCGCTCGCGCGGCGTCAGCCCGGCACCGTCGGGCAGGTCCTGGTCCGGGAGGTTCGCGGCGAACCGGTCGAGCATCCGGCGCAGCGTGCTCGGCGCCATGACGGCGTCGCCCGCGTGCACCGCCCTGATCGCGTTCAGCAGGTCGTCCGGCGGCACGTCCTTCAGCAGGAACCCCGACGCGCCCGCCTTCACCGCCGCCAACGCGTACTCGTCCAGGTCGAACGTCGTGAGGATGAGCACCTTCGGCCCCTCGATCCGGGCCGTCGCCTCGACGCCGTCCATGCCCGGCATGCGCACGTCCATGAGGACGACGTCCACGTCGGTGCCGCGCAGCACCTCCAGCGCCCGCGCGCCGTCGCCCGCCTCGGCGACCACCTCGATGTCGGGCTGCGCCGCCAGCACCATCCTGAACCCGGCGCGCAGCAGCTCCTGGTCGTCGACCAGCATCACCCGGATGGGGGCGCCCTCCCGGCCGCTCATCAGGCGGCCCTGGTCGCGGGGACGGGCAGCCGGGCCAGCACCTCGAACCCGCCGCCGGGACGCGGCTCCGCCGACACCGCCCCGCCGTACATGCCGACCCGCTCGCGCATCCCGACCAGCCCGTGGCCGTCGTGGCTGCGCGGCGCCGCCGCGCCCCGCCCGTCGTCGCTCACCCGCACCACCAGCTCCGGCCCTCCGTACGTGAGCTCCACCAGCGCGCGCGCTCCCGGCCCTCCGTGCTTGAGCGCGTTCGTCAGGGCCTCCTGGACGATCCGGTACACCGCGAGCTGCTGCCCCTCCGGCAGGTCGCTAGGCACGCCCGACACCCGCAGCCGCGCCGGCACGCCCGCGCCGCGCACCAGCTCCTCAAGCTGGGCCAGCCCGGGCTGGGGCGTGTAGTCGGTGCCCGTCGCACCGCCCTCACGGTCCTCGCGCAGCACGCCGACCAGCCGCCGCATCTCGGCCAGCGCCTCCCGGCCGGTCCTGGAGATGTTCCGCACGGCCTGGCGGGCCTGCTCAGGGGCGCGGTCGATGGCGTAGCCGGCGCCGTCGGCCTGGACCACGATGACGCTCACATGGTGGGCCACCACGTCGTGCAGCTCCCGGGCGATCCGTGCCCGCTCGGCCGTCGCCGCCAGCCGCGCCTGCTGGTCGCGCTCGCGCTCGGCCCGCTCGGCGCGCTCCTCCAGGCCCTCCAGGTAGCGGCGGCGCGTGTTGGCGTACAGGCCGGTCAGCCAGGTGGTCACGACGAAGATGGAGCCGCTGAAGAACATGCTGAACGAGACCTGGCTCCAGTGCACCAGCACGAGGTACACGCCCAGCTCGGCCACCAGCCCAGCCGCGAGCGCCCACCAGAACGCGCACTGGTAGGCCACCGACCACAGTGCCAGGAGCACGGCGAGGTTCGCCGGCACGGGATCGAAGCCCAGCGCCCACTGGACGAAGCAGATCAGCGCCACGGCCCCGAACACCGTCAGCGGCCTGCGCCGCTGCCACAGCAGCGGCACGATGAGCAGCCCCGACAGCACCAGGTACCCGGCCAGGTGGAGCGTGGCGCCGGGTCCCTGGACGGTGCCGTCCGCGTACGGCCGGACGGTGATCAACGTCAGCACCGCGAGCGGCGCGCCCCGGAGGGCATCCATGACCTTCGCATGGCGCTTCGACCACGCATGTACCCTGCCGAACACATCCTTACGATATGTACGGCCTGCCGGGACTTTGTCCGCCTCAAGGGGGAAGTCGGTGTACGACCCAGGTCTTACGCCGGCCTTACGACGGTATGGGCATAGTTGACCTTGGGAGTGCCCCCTTATGGGGCAGTAAAGGGAGATCGTGATGGCGGATCATGATCGCGGAGCTGGGTCGCGCGGCGAAGAGGAAGCGCCGCGCGACCCGGTCTCAGTAGAACGACCTCCCGCTCCAGGAGCGGACGCCAGGCGGGACCAGCCCTCCACTCCAGGAGCGGACGCCACGCACGACCGACCCTCCGCTCCAGGGACGGACGCCACACAGCACCAGCACACCGCTCCAGGGACGGACGCCATGCAGGACCGGCCGCCGGCTTCAGGAACGGACCGCACGCGGCAGCAACCGCCGGCGGCGCACACGAGCCCCGGCTGGGGACCTCCTCCGCCCCCTCCGCCTCCGCGACAGGACTCCTCCTTCCGCGACTTCGTGCGTCAGAAGCCGGCCCAGATCATCGGCGCGGGCCTGATCGGCCTGGTCATCGGCGGCCTGCTGGGCGGCACCGCGGTGGCGCTCGTCGCCGGCGTCACCCACCATGACCGCGCCTCCCACTGGGACGACCGGCCCCGCTGGGGCCCCTACCGCGACTGGGAGCGCCACCCGGGCGTCCACCCGAACTGCCGCCCGGTCCCCGGCGGCACGTACTGCCGCGACGCCGCCCCGTTCCCGCCGGGCCCCACCGCACCCATGATCCCGCCGACGCCAGTCCCCACCATGTCGCTTCCCCCCACCTCGCCCCCCACAGCCCCGCCTCCCATCACCCCGACCCCCACCCGCACGGGCTGACGATCGAGATCAGGTGGGTGTTCTGTCACAGGACCTACCTGGTCAACGGGGCCCGAGGCGTGCGGCGAACGCGGTCCCCTCCGAAGGCAGGCGGGCGGCGCGACGCGCAGGTGAGATGGCCGCCACGGGGCCGCGATCACGGCCCGTGGAGGGCATACGGGATGAGATGTAGGGCCGGTGGGATTCGAACCCACACTAACAGCCACCTAAAGACTGCGCCTCTGCCCTTGGGCTACGGCCCCTCTTTGGTCTTTCCCCGCCCGGCGTAATTTCCGGTTTGAGAATGACAATTCGGGCAGAGGAAGCGCAGATTCTCCAGGCGATTGTCGAGCCAGTTCCCGTTCATGTGGTCGACATGGAGCGTAAGCGGATTTCCCTGCCACGTGCCGTCAATCCTACAGGCTGCGCAGGCGTACGGTACCCCGGCTTCCCGCAACGCGCGGCGCAGCACGGGCGCCTTCTCGCGTATCGCCGCCGGCGGTCGTATGACGAGAATCTCCTGGTGAGGGCGTATGTTCTGTGCGCGCTTGCCCTTGCCATGCGCTTGGCCCACGAAGTGCGACGTGTCGATGCCGTAATGCTTGAGGCGTCGGCTGATGTGAGCGTGGCTGCCACCGGTCCACTTGACGCCGAGGTGGCGCAGTACGTCCGCCACGCTGCGTGAACTCGCCGCCGCCTCCATGAGCAGCTCGCGTGTGTACTTGACGTATGCCGCCATGGCGCCATGCTAGGAAAAGGCACCGACAATTCGACGGCGGGTCCAGGTGTCCACGACATTCGTGGTGAACAATCGTGGTGAATGCCGCTCGACCGCCGCGGGCCCCGGTGAGGGCCCGCGGGTGGGGCGGTCAGGCGAGGCCGAGCTTCTTCTTCAGGGACGCGACGTGGCCCGTCGCCTTCACGTTGTAGAGCGCCTGCTCGATCTTGCCGTCCGCGTCGATGACGAAGGTGGAGCGGATGACGCCGACGACCTCCTTGCCGTACAGCTTCTTGGTGCCGTACGCGCCGTACGCCTTGTGGACATCCAGCTCCGGGTCGGACAGCAGCGGGAATGTCAGCGCGTCGCGCTCGACGAACTTGTCCAGCTTGCCGGGCTTGTCCTTGGACACGCCGAGGACGGCGAACCCCTCCCCGGTGAGCTGCGCGAGGTTGTCGCGGAAGTCGCACGCCTGCTTGGTGCAGCCCGGCGTCATGGCGGCCGGGTAGAAGTACAGGATCACGCGCTTGCCGCGGAAATCGCCCAGGGAGACGGTGTTTCCGCCCGCTGCGGGTAGCGTGAACTCGGGCGCGGCGTCGCCGGGCGCGAGCTTGGTTTCGGTCATGGGCCCTCCTGAGTTCGTCCAGCAAAACCTACCGGGCCGGTACGCCGGACCGCCCGCCGTGCCGCGCGGGGTGCCGACCTGACAGACTGATCACGACCGGAGCCGGCGTGCTCGTCCGCGACCACGAAGTGGGCGCCGACATGAGCCGGCCGACCGGAGCGTGGTCGAGAGGAGAGCCATGGCAGACACCGATCCCGACGAGCTGGAGCGGCGGATCGCGCAGACCCGCGCGGAGTTGGCGCAGACGGTCGACGCCATCGCCGACCGCGTGAGCCCCAAGCGGGTGAAGGAGCGCACGGTCGCCGATGTGAAGGCGCGGGCCGGGCTGTTCGTCGCGTCCGTGGGCGACGCGCTGGGAGTGACGCAACGGCCGGCGCCGGGCGAGGACTCCGAGCGGCTGTGGGACGACGAGCCGCCCGAGCTGGGGCCCGTGCTGATCGGGGTGGGGGCCGTGCTGGTGCTGGGCGCCGCGATCGCGCTGTGGCGGCGCCGCCGCCGCTGAGACCTGGGCGCCGCCCCGGGGCGGGACCGCCGCCCCGGGGCCGCCCGGCCACCGCCTCCGGGCCGCCCGGCGGGATCGGGCCGAGACGGCCAAGCCGGCCAGGGGGTTAAGAGGTCCAGAGGGTCAAGACGGCCAAGGGGGTCCAGAGGGCAAAAGGCCGAGAAGGTCCGAAGGCCGAGAGCGTCCAGAGGGCCGACAGGGTCAGAGGAAGGTCTTGCCCTCGCCCCGGTACGTCGGGGCCGTGCCGACGACCTCGTCGCCGTCGATGAGGTGGAGCTCGGCGAAGCGTTCGCACAGCTCGCCCGCCTTGGCGTGACGGAACCACACCCGGTCGCCCACCCGCAGGTCCTCCGCGGCCTCGCCGAGCAGCGGGGTCTGCACCTCCCCGGCGCCCTCGTCGGGCGCGTAGCGCAGGCCCGGCGGCAGGTACGGCTGGGGGAGGCGGCTGGGGCCGGGCGGCCCGGAGGCCAGGTAACCGCCGCCGAGGACCGTGATCGTGTCCGGGGCCGGCCGGCGGACCACCGGCAGCGCGAAGAGCGCCGCGGGACGGCCGGTGAAGGCCCGGTAGAAGTCGAACAGGCGCGGGTGGAAGAACCCGGAGCCGGCCGCGACCTCGGTGACGGCCTTCTCGCGGACCGTGCGCTCGATGGAGCCGGTGCCGCCGCCGTTGACGAAGTCGAGGTCGCAGAGCCGGCTGACGGCGTTGACGACGCGGCCGCGGCGCAGGATGAGCTCGCGGGCCGAGCGTCGCTGCATGACGCGGATCGCGCGGGTCATCGCGGGATTGCCGGGCGGGTCGTCGCCCACCCCGGCGATCTGCGCCTCGTACGCCATGAGGCCGGACAGCCGGAACCCGGGCCGTTTGGCGATCTCGGCGGCCAGGTCGGCGGCGTCCTCGGGCTCGCGGATCGAGGAGCGCAGCGCTCCCGCCCGAAATTTCCCACCGAGGGCGACATATCCAGCGTCGATGTCGAGACATATCCGGATCTCGGGGCGGGGGTGGATGGCCGCTACCGCGTCGTCCACGTAGTCCAGGTGCTCGGCCGAGTCCACGGTCACCGTGATCTCCCGCGCCAGGCGCGGATCACCGGCCAGGGTCGCCAGCGCCGCCCGGTCCGCCGTAGGGTAGGCCACCAGGATGTCGGCGAACCCGCAGCGCGCCAGCCACAGCGCCTCCGGCAGCGTGAAGGCCATCAGCCCGCGGAAGCCGTCCATGGCCATGATGCGTTCGAGCACGGGACGGCAGCGGATCGACTTGGTCGCGACGCGGATCGGTTTGCCGCCCGCGCGCCGTACGAGGTCGGCGGCGTTGGCCCGCAGGGCGTCGAGGTCGAGGACGGCGAACGGCGGGTCCAGCGTCGCGGTGGCGCGGTCGTAACGCGGGCGGGCGTCCATACCAGCAGCGTAACCGCATATCGGGCAATTGAACATGAGGGAAGTTCATGTTGCCTGGACACCCTTGTAATGATCGGGCAAACCGGCGGCGAGGGCATGATCCATCCGATGCCCGGCCCGTGTACCTGTGGTCGGTGTGATGAGCACGCTCCAGCAGCTTCTGCCCGGAGCCCTCCTGCCGGCGCAGGAGAGCCCCCTCCTCCGCTCCACCCGTGCGCTGAAACCGGCGCGCACCCCCGCCGGGGCGGTGGTCGCGCTGGCGCTCACCGTCTGCCTCGGCCTGTCGGCCGCCGAGATCGTCACGGCGCTGGTGGGCAAGCCACTCGGCCTGCTGCCGCTGGAGCGCCTGATCGACCTGGCGGGCCGGCACGCCTGGGCCGAGTTGCGGACGGGCGCGCTCTGGATCGCCGGCGCGGGCGCCGCCCTGCTGCTGCTCGCCGTCGTCCCGGGCCGCTGCCACCTGGTGCCGGTCGAGACGTCCGACCCGAACATCGTCATCGGCATCACGCGCGTCGGCCTGCGCCGCACGCTGCGTGCCGTGGCGCAGGAGGTCGAGGGTGTGTCACGGGCACGCGTACGGCTGCGCCGGCGCACCATCGAGGTCACAGTGACGACCGGCGCGGAGAGCACGGGCGCGATGCTCCGCCAGGTGGGCGCGGCCGTGGGCGACCGGCTGGCGGGCGTCGGCACGCTCGGCACGGGAGAGGTCGTGGTCCGGCTGCGCAGAAGGAGGCGCTGGTGAACCACAAGGGGCGATGGCGAGCGACGTGATGAGCTGAGGAAGACGATGGTGAGCCGAGAGGGGCGAGGGTGAGACAGTACGCGGGCAACCGGGTCGGGCTGGCCGTCGTGGGCGCGGTGCTGGTGCTCCTGGGCGCGTACGCGTGGCTGCGCGCCGATGACAGGCTCGGCGGCCTGTCGCCGCGGGCCAAGGTGCTGCCCGAGCAGACGGCGCAGATCGTCGCCGCCCAGTCGTGGACGCTGTGGGCCGCGGCCCTCGGGCTGATGCTGCTCGGCCTGGTCTCACTCCGGTGGCTGCTGCTCTGCCTGGGATGGGGCCGCCGCGGGGTGCGCTCCGGCACGGGCACGGCCATGCTGTGCGTGGGGCTCAAGGACGTGGACGGGCTGAGCCGTACGGGGGTGCGCGTCGTGGGTGACGGCGACCACCTGCGCATCGCCGTCACCTGCGCACCGTCGGCGGACGTGGGCGCGATGGTCGGCAAGCTGGACAAGGAGATCGTGGGCCGCATCCGCCGCGAGGTCCGCGACGACGACATCGGCACGGTCGTCCGCCTCCACGTCCGCCGCTGAGCCAGCCGGCGGCCTCAGCACTCGATGACGTTGACGGCCAGGCCGCCGCGCGAGGTCTCCTTGTACTTGTCGAGCATGTCGGCCCCGGTCTGCCGCATCGTCTTGATCGCCTTGTCCAGCGCCACGAAGTGGCGGCCGTCGCCGCGCAGCGCGATGCGGGCCGCGGCGATCGCCTTGATGGAGGCGACCGCGTTGCGCTCGATGCACGGGATCTGCACCAGTCCGCCGATCGGGTCGCAGGTCAGCCCGAGGTTGTGCTCGATGCCGATCTCGGCCGCGTTCTCGACCTGCTCGGGGGTGCCGCCGAGCACCTCGGTCAGCCCGGCCGCGGCCATGGAGCAGGCCGAGCCGACCTCGCCCTGGCAGCCGACCTCGGCCCCCGAGATGGAGGCGTTCTCCTTGAACAGCACGCCGATCGCCGCGGCCGTGAGCAGGAAGCGGATCACGCCCTCGTCATCGGCGCTCGGGACGAACTTGGAGTAGTAGGTCAGCACGGCCGGGACGATGCCGGCGGCGCCGTTGGTGGGAGCGGTGACGACGCGGCCGCCGGCGGCGTTCTCCTCGTTGACGGCCAGGGCGAACAGCGACACCCAGTCCATCGCCCGCAGCGGGTCGTCGCCGGACGCCTCCGCCTGGAGGCGGCGGTGGAGCTGGTTGGCCCGGCGCTTGACCTTCAGGCCGCCGGGCAGGACGCCCTCCTTGGCGATGCCCCGCCGCACGCACTCGGCCATGACGCGCCACAGGTTCAGGATGGCGGAGCGGATCTCCTCCTCGGAGCGGCCGAACGCCTTCTCGTTCTCCAGCATCAGCGCCGAGATCGACAGGCCCGAGACCGAGCAGTGCTTGAGCAGCTCCTCGCCGGTGGTGAACGGGTACGGCAGGACGGTGTCGTCGGGCTTGATCCGGTCGGCTCCCGTCGCGGTCTCGTCCACCACGAAGCCGCCGCCGACGGAGTAGTAGACCTTCTCGCGCAGCACCGAGCCGTCATCGGCGCGGGCGGTGAAGCGCATGCCGTTGGGGTGGCCCGGCAGCGAGATCTTCCGCTCGAAGACGAGGTCCTCGCCCACGACGAACGGGATCTCGCGCGTGCCGTAGAGCTTGACCGTGCCGGAGGCGCGCATCGCGGCCAGGCGCTCGTCGACAGTCTCCACGTCGACCAGCTCCGGCTTCTCGCCCGACAGGCCGAGCAGGACCGCCTTGTCGCTGCCGTGGCCCTTGCCGGTCAGGCCGAGCGAGCCGTACAGGATGGCCTCGACGCGGTCCACCTGGTCGAGCAGGCCGTCCTCGTCCAGGCCGCGCGCGAACTTGTGCGCGGCGGCCATCGGGCCGCCGGTGTGGGAGCTCGACGGGCCGATGCCGATCTTGAAGAGGTCGAAGACGCTGATCGCCATTGATGTGCGCCCTTCAGCAGGGCCGGGGCCCGGTGGGCCCCGGCGGATGGGTCAGGACTCGCCCGAGGTGAGGGCCGTGTACTCCTCGGCCGAGAGCAGGTCCTCGGGGTCGCCCTCGACGCGCACGCGGAACATCCAGCCCTCGCCGTACGGGTCGCTGTTGACCAGCGAGGGGTCGTCCACCACGGCCTGGTTGACCTCGACGACCTCGCCGCCGACGGGGGCGTAGATCTCGCTCACCGACTTGGTCGACTCCACCTCACCGACGGAGTCACCGGGCGCGACCGTCGCGCCCACGTCGGGGAGCTGGACGTACACCACGTCGCCAAGGGCCTCGGCGGCGTACGCCGTGACGCCGACGGTCACCGTGATGGCCTCGTCAAGGCCGGCCACCCACTCGTGCTCCTTGGTGTAGCTCAGCTCGTCAGGGATGTTGCTCACTTGTTCCTCCTGTAGAAGGGCAGCTCCACGAGGTCCATGGCCTCATGGCTGCCCCGGATGTCCACGGCCAGACCTTCGTCCGCCCCGGTGTCGACGTAGGCCATCGCGATGGGCCTGCCCAGGGTCTGGGAGGGGGCACCGCTGGTGACCTCGCCGACGACGGCACCGTCCTTGGTGACCGGGAACCCATGGCGGGGCACCCGGCGGCCCCGGGCGACGAGACCGACGAGCCGGCGCCGCGGCGGCGTGTCCTTGACCGCCTCCAGCGCCGACCTGCCGACGAAGTCGCCCGGCTTGTCGAATTTCACCACTCTGCCCAGCCCCGCGTCGAACGGGGTCAGCTCGGCGCTCAGCTCGTTGCCGTACAGCGGCATGCCGGCCTCCAGGCGCAGCGTGTCGCGGCTGGACAGGCCCGCGGGGCGCAGCCCGTACGGCTCGCCGGCCCGCGTGAGGGCGTGCCAGAGCGGCACGGCGTCCTCGTTGGCCACGAACAGCTCGAACCCGTCCTCGCCGGTGTAGCCGGTGCGCGCGATCAGCGCCTGCCGCCCGTCGACCACGCCGGGCAGTCCCGCGTAGTACTTGAGGCCGGGCAGGTCGGCGTCGGTGAGGGTGGCGAGGATCTCCTGGGCGTGCGGCCCCTGCACGGCGATCAGCGCGTACTGCTCGGAGCGGTCCTCGACCACCGCGTCGTACGACTTGGCGCGCCCGCCCAGCTCGGCGGCGACCTTCTCGTAGTTGGAGGCGTTGGCCACGACCATGAACTCCTCGTCGCCCAGCCGGTAGACGATGAGGTCGTCGAGCACCCCGCCCCGCTCATTGACGATCATGGTGTAGCGGGCGCGACCGGGCGCGAGAGCCGACAGGTGGCCGACCAGGGCGTAGTCGAGTGCCTCGCCCGCCTGCGGCCCGGTGACGAAGATCTCGCCCATGTGCGAGAGGTCGAACAGCCCGGCCGCGCCGCGGACGGCGTTGTGCTCGGCGGACTCGCTCCCGTAGCGCAGCGGCATCAGCCAGCCGGCGAAGTCGGTGAGCGTGGCGCCGAGACTCTCGTGAACGTCTCGCAACGGTGTGGGTCGGGACATTTCGCACCTCAGGGCAGGGTCGGATGCCAGGATCCTCCCCCTCTGTCATGGTTGCCTGAGAGCTTCGCCCGGGCTTTGCCGGACTTTCACCTTCGGCGAGGCCCGGGGGCCTGCTTTCCAGAGGTCACCTCGTCCGTGCGGTCCTTTGCCTTGAGAGGTTCGCGGGGAGGGCTTGCTCCTTCAGGGACCCTGGATGGCTGTCAGGGCGCTCTCCCGCACGGGTTCGCCGGTGATGCCCGCAAGCCTAGTGCCGTGACGGGGCTGTTGTCGCGTGCGCCCCCTCGGGATCGCCGGGTCCGTCTCAGCAGGCGGCCACCAGGGCCTCGAACAGCGCGCAGTCGGCCGCCGCCTCCGGATGCCACTGGACGGCCAGGGCGAACGGGTGCCCGTCCAGCTCCACCGCCTCCACCGTGCCGTCGCCGGCCGTGGCCGTCACGGTCAGCCCCCGCCCGAGACGGTTCACGGCCTGGTGGTGGTAGTGCGGCACCTCCACCGGCTCGGCGCCGAGCGCCTTGGCCAGCCGCGAGCCCGGCGCGGGTCGTACCGGCAGGTGGCCGAACACGCCCGGCGCGGGGGAGTGCCCGGTGTGGCCGACCACGTCCGGCAGGTGCTGGTGGAGGCTGCCGCCGAGCGCCACGTTCAGCACCTGCAGGCCGCGGCAGACGCCCAGGTAGGGAACCCCCCGCTCCAGCGCCGCCGTCAGCAGCGCGAACTCCGCGTCGTCGCGGAAATTGCGCACGTAGCCGGTGCGCTCGTGCGGCTGCTCGCCGTAGCGGGCGGGGTCGATGTCGCCCCCGCCGGCCAGGACGAGCCCGTCCAGCCGGGCCGCCACCGGGCCGGGCTCGCCGGCCGGCGGCAGCAGCACCGGCTGCCCGCCGGCCCGCACCACCTGCTCCACGTACATGAACGGCAGGAGCGCGGTGTCCAGCTCCCAGACGGTGTAGCGCGCGGGCTCCACGTACGTCGTGATGCCGATGACCGGACGGGACACGATCCCCCCTACAGCGGCGTCACGTAGGCGCCGGAGATGCCCCCGTCGACGAGGAACTCCGACGCCGTGACGAACGACGCGTCGTCGCTGGCCAGGAACGCCACCGCGGCGGCGATCTCCGACGCCTCGGCGAACCGGCCCACCGGCACGTGCACGAGCCTGCGCTGCGCCCGCTCCGGGTCCTTGGCGAACAGCTCCTGGAGCAGCGGCGTGTTGACCGGCCCGGGGCACAGGGCGTTGACCCGGATGCCCTCGCGGGCGAACTGCACGCCGAGCTCCCGCGACATGGCCAGCACGCCGCCCTTGGAGGCCGTGTAGGAGATCTGCGAGGTGGCCGACCCCATGACCGCCACGAACGACGCCGTGTTGATGATCGAGCCCTTGCCCTGCCGCCGCATGTACGGGATGACGTGCTTGCAGCACAGGTACACGCTCGTCAGGTTCACCTCCTGCACACGCCGCCAGGCGTCGAGCCCGGTCTCCAGGATCGAGTCGTCGTCGGGCGGCGAGATGCCGGCGTTGTTGAACGCCACGTCCACGCTGCCGTACGTCTCGAACGCCGTCCGGTACATCCGCGCGACGTCGTCCTCGCTGGTCACGTCCGCCAGCACGAACAACCCGCCGACCTCGGCCGCGGCCTTGGTGCCCGCCTCCTCGTCGACGTCCACGCACACGACCCGCGCGCCCTCCTGGGCGAACCGGCGCGCCGTGGCCAGTCCGATGCCGCTGCCCGCGCCGGTGACGACGGCGACCCGGTCCTGCAAACGCTGCATAGATGTCACTCCGATGAGATGAAGACGTTCTTGGTCTCGGTGAACGCGGACAGGGCGTCGGGGCCGAGTTCGCGGCCGAGGCCGGACTGCTTGAAGCCGCCGAACGGCGTCCAGTAGCGCACCGACGAGTTGGAGTTGACCGACAGGGCGCCGGCCTCGACCGCGCGGGCCACGCGCAGCGCCCGGCCGACGTCGCGGGTCCAGATGGAGCCGCTCAGGCCGTAGCGGGTGTCGTTGGCGATCCGGACGGCCTCCGCCTCGTCGGCGAACGGGACGACCGACACGACCGGGCCGAAGATCTCCTCGGTGAAGGCGCGGTCGGTGACCTTCGAGGTCAGGACCGTCGCCGGGAACCAGTAGCCCTTGCCCTGCGGGCACGTGCCCCGCAGGTGCGGCTCGCCGTCCACGAAGCCGCGCACGCGTTCGAGGTGCTCGGCGCTGACCAGCGGCCCCATCTCGGTGCTCTCGTCGAGCGGGTCGCCCACCTTGACGCCGAGCACGGCCGGCGCGAGCCGTTCGAGGAACTCGTCGTAGACCTCGGCCTGGACGAGCAGCCGGGAACGGGCGCAGCAGTCCTGGCCGGAGTTGTCGAAGACCGCGTAGGGGGCGGCCCGGGCGGCCTTGTCGAGGTCGGCGTCGGCGAAGACGATGTTGGCCGACTTGCCGCCGAGCTCCAGGGTGATGCGCTTCACGTGCGCCGCGGCCTTGGCGGCGATCTCCTTGCCCACCTCGGTCGAGCCGGTGAACACGATCTTGGCCACGTCCGGGTGCTCGACCAGCCGGGCTCCCGCGACCTCCCCCGCCCCGGGCAGGACCTGGAGCACCCCCTCGGGGAGGCCCGCCGCCAGGGCCAGCTCGGCCAGCCGCAGCGCGGTCAGCGGGGTCCACTCGGCGGGCTTGACGATCACCGTGTTGCCCGCCGCGAGCGCCGGGGCGACGCCCCAGCTCGTGATCAGCATCGGGAAGTTCCAGGGCACGATGACGCCCACGACGCCCAGCGGCTCCTGGAACGTGACGTCCACGCCCCCGGGCACCGGGATCTGCTTGCCGTGGTTGCGCTCGGGCGCGCCCGCGTAGAAGTGGAGGACGTCGCGGACCGCGCCCGCCTCCCAGCGGGAGTTGCCGATGGGGTGGCCGGCGTTGGCCGTCTCCAGCCGGGCCAGCTCCTCGCCGTGCCGGTCCACCAGGTCGGCGAAGCGGCGCAGCAGCCGCGCCCGGTCACCGGGCGCCACCTCCCGCCAGGACGCGTAGGCGCGCCTGGCACGCTCCACAGCCCGGTCCACCTCGGCCGCGTCGGCCAGCTCGACCTCGGCGACGACGTCCTCGGTCGCCGGATTGATGATCTTCATATCGTGTCCGTCACATCCGTTCGAAGCCGCGGAACAGCTCCCAGTCCGTCACCGCCGCGTCGAAGGCGGCCAGCTCGACTCTGGCGCCGTTCGCGTAGTGCGCCACCACGTCCTCGCCGAACGCCTCGCGGGCCGGCTTCGAGCGCTCGAACAGCGCCAGCGCGTCGCGCAGCGTGTGGGGCACGGTCTCGGCGTCCGAGGCGTAGGCGTTGCCCTCGAACGGGTCCTCCAGCGGCAGCTCGTTCTCGATGCCGTACAGCCCGGCCGCGACCAGCGCCGACACGGCGAGGTACGGGTTCACGTCGCCGCCGGGAACCCGGTTCTCCACGCGCAGCGACTCCCCGTGGCCCACCAGGCGCAGGGCGCAGGTGCGGTTGTCCAGGCCCCACTTGACCGCGGTCGGCGCGAAGCTGCCCGGCACGTACCTCTTGTACGAGTTGATGTTGGGCGCGAACAGCAGCGTGAGCTCCCGCAGGCAGGCGAGCTGCCCGGCGACGAAGCGGGCGCCGAGCTGCGACATCCCGTACGGCCCGTCGCCCGCCATGACCGGCTCCCCGTCGAGGCTTCGCACGGAGATGTGGACGTGGCAGGAGTTGCCCTCCCGCTGGTTGGGCTTGGCCATGAAGGTGATCGAGCGGCCCTCCTGGGCGGCGATCTCCTTGGCGCCGTTCTTGTAGATCGCGTGGTTGTCGCAGGTGCGCAGCGCCTCGGCGTAGCGGAAGGCGATCTCGTGCTGGCCCAGGTTGCACTCGCCCTTGGCCGACTCGACGTACAGGCCGGCGCCCTCCATCTCGCGCCGGATCCGGCGCAGCAGGGGCTCCACGCGGGCGGTGCCGAGCAGGGAGTAGTCGACGTTGTAGAGGTTCGCGGGCGTCAGGTCGCGGTAGCCGCGCCTCCAGGCGTCCTCGTAGGTGTCGTCGTAGACGACGAACTCCAGCTCGGTGCCGACGTAGGCGGCCAGGCCGCGCTCGGCCAGGCGGGCGAGCTGGCGGCGCAGGATCTGCCGGGGCGAGGCGGTCACGTCCGCGCCGTCCTCCCACACCAGGTCGGCCATGAGCATGGCCGTGCCCTCCTGCCACGGGACGCGGCGCAGCGTGGACAGGTCGGGCCGCATGACGAAGTCGCCGTAGCCGCGCTCCCAGGACGACATGGCGTACCCGGAGACCGTGTTCATGTCGACGTCCACGGCCAGCAGGTAGTTGCAGCCCTCCGAGCCGTGGTTCAGGACCTCTTCCAGGAAGAAGCGCGCGGACAGCCGCTTGCCCTGCAGGCGGCCCTGCATGTCGGCGATCGCCAGCAGCACGGTGTCGATCCGCCCGGCCGCCACCTCCTCGCGCAGCTCCCGCACTCCTAGGAGGCCCGGCGTGTAACCGGGTCTGCCACTGGGCCTGCCGGGCGTGTTGGGCTCGCTCACGTGCTCACTCCCGTCCGGCCGCCGCGCATTCCCATTGATTGGGCTAGTGTCAGACCATTGATGTGCATGATGCGATGAATTGTCAAGACCCGAGGACACGTTGGACGAGTCTGCGCGTTTGATGACGGTGCTCCGTCCGGTACGGGCGGGCAACGCCTTCGAGGAGACCGTGGAACGGCTGCTCCAGGCGATCAAGCTCGGCGTGGTCCCGCCGGGCGCCAAGCTTCCGCCCGAGCGGGAGCTGGCCGTCCGGCTCGGCATCAGCAGGGTGACCCTGCGCGAGGCCATCCGCGCGCTCCAGGAAGCCGGCTATCTCGACGTACGGCGGGGCCGCTACGGCGGCGCGTTCGTCACCTACGTCCCGCCCGAGCCCGGCACGGGCGACCTGCGCCGCGTCGTGGCCGACATGGGCACAGCCGACCTGACCGACGCGCTGACGTTCCGGATGGCGGTGGAGTGCGGCGCCGCGGCCGTGCTCGCCGCGAGCGAGCTCACCGACGAGCGGCGGGCGGTGCTGCGCCGCCGGCTGGCCGACCTCGACGAGGCCCGCGTCGAGGACTACCGCCGCCTCGACACCGCCTTCCACCTGTCCATCGCCGAGCTCACCGGCTCGGCGCTGCTCGCCGCCACCTGCGCGGACGCCCGCCTGCGGGTCGGCGACCTGCTCAACGCCATCCCGATGCTCCAGGTCAACCTGGAGCACTCCGCGAGCCAGCACCAGGCGATCGTCGCCGCCATCCTCGCGGGCGATCCCGAGGCGGCCCGCCGCGCCGTCGCCGAGCATCTGGAGGGCACCGCCGCGCTGCTGCGCGCGTTCCTCTCCTGACGCCGGTGCCCGATGCCCCTTCCGGGGTGCCCGATTGGGTAGAAGCCCGCCCATGGCGGCAGACCCGTAGCATCGAGGACGAAGGTCATGGGGAACTGGTTCCAGCAGAGCATCATCGCGACGGGACGGCTGCCGCTGTTCTGTTACTTCGTCGCGCTCATCGTCTCGTTCATCGCCACCCGCATCAACGTGCGCCTGATCAGGGCGAAGGTCGGCTGGTTCCGCGACGTCAACGTCGGGGAGATGCACATCCACCACGTGGTCTTCGGCGTGGTGCTGATGCTCGTGGGCGGGGTCAGCGGGCTGATCGTCTCCTCGGCGTCGCAGGTCGGCTACGCCGCCGCGGCGTCGATCTTCGGGATCGGCTCGGCGCTCGTGCTCGACGAGTTCGCGCTCATCCTCCATCTGCACGACGTGTACTGGGAGGAGGAGGGCCGCACGTCGGTGGACGCGGTGTTCGTCGCGGTCGCCGTCGCGGGGCTGCTGCTCACCGGGCTCCGGCCGCTGACCTGGGACTACGGTACGCCGGTCAACCCGGCGCTGCTCATCGTGGCCAACCTGGCGCTGGCCGTCGTCACGCTGCTCAAGGGCAAGATCTGGACCGGGCTCGTGGGGCTGTTCGTCCCGGTGCTGCTGGTGGTCGGAGCCGTACGGCTGGCGCGACCGGGGTCGCCGTGGGCGCACTGGTTCTTCGCGGGGCGCTCGCCGCGCAAGATGGCCAAGGCGGTCCACCGGGAGGAGCGGTGGCGGCGCCCGGCGATCACCGCCAAGATCGCCTTCCAGGAGTTCCTGTCGGGCCGTCACGACCTGCCGTCCACCCGGCGCGGGCGGCGGCTGCCCTGACCTCTGCGGACCCGGACGTGCCCAAGGTCGGCCGGCGGCGTACCGCCGTCGCGGAGCGCCCGTGCGTCGGCGGAGTACGGCCGTTACGACGGTCCGCCCTCCCGGGCCGAGATGGAGAAGATCTTCTTTCTCGACAACGAGGACCTGGCCCTCATCAAGGGGCATCGCGGTCGGCACATCAGGTGCGGCTTCGCTCTCCAGCTCGTGACCGTTCGCTGTCTGGGGTGCTTTCTGGCTGATCCGCTGGAGGTGCCGAACGAGATTCGGGACGTCGTCGCCGCCCAGCTGGGGATCGAGGATCCGTCCTGTGTGAAGCGTTGCACCGAGCGGGACAGGACGCGGCCGGAACACACCTGGGATGGAGCAGAGACGCTGATGGCCTGGGAAGCGCCGACCCCGCCACCGCCTCGGAGCTCTGGCCGGCAGGGGAGAGCGCGACCCACCCGGCGGAGACGCCGACATGCCTCCTGCGCCAGATCGCG